>DATBSV010000139.1:0-21691 GCA_036559685.1 Casimicrobiaceae bacterium | reverse complement strand
TTCGAGCAGTGGGCGGTGCTCGAGACGCTGACGCCGTCCGAGTACGAAGCGATCCGACCCGCGCTCGGGTCGTCGTCCGGTTTCCAGTCCGCGCAGTACCGCGCGCTCGAGTTCCTGCTCGGCAACAAGCACGCCGACATGGTCGACGTGTTCCGCCACGATCCGGCGGCGCAGGCGATGCTGACCGAGCTTCTGCGCGCGCCGTCGCTCTACGACGAGTTCCTGCGTCATCTCGCGCGCCGGGGCCTGCCGGTGCCGCCCGAGCGCGTCGAGCGCGACTGGACGCAGCCCTACGAGCGCCATCCCGGCCTCGTCCCGGTGTTCCGCACGATCTACACGGACCCGAGGCGCTGGTGGGACGCCTACGACATGTGCGAGAAGCTCGTCGACATCGAGGAGTCGTTCCAGCTCTGGCGCTTCCGCCACTTGAAGACGGTCGAGCGGATCATCGGGCATAAGCCGGGTACCGGCGGCAGTTCCGGCGTCGGGTTCCTGACGCGCGCGCTCGACGTGCGCTTTTTCCCCGAGCTCATCGACGTCCGGGGAGAGCCGCTCGGAACCGCTGGGCCAACGCCCACGGCAGCATGAGCAGCGACATCGCGCCAAACGCGATGCCGACGATGATCGCCAGCCGCGCGGGCCACGGCCCCAGCACGTCGACGATCGACGGGACGTCGGGCTTCGAGGGTCCGACGAAGCCGTAGTTCCAGCCGGTCGCGAGGTCGACCGGCAGGATCAGCGCGACGTAGCCGATCGCCACGAGGCACGCGACGCGCCAGTCGGCCCACGAGGGGCGGAATCCGCGCGCCGCGATGTCGTACGCCGGGACCGCGACGATCATCGCGTGCGTGGTCCAGAAGAACCAGAACGGCCAGTGGGCGGGCCCCTCGACCAGGCTCGGCGTGAAGATCGCCTGCGTGCACAGCGCGAGCCCGCAGAAATACGCGACGGCGCGAAGCGGCCGCCACGGCGCCGCAAGCACGATCGCGTCGGCCAGCGCCACCCAGTGGCAGAGCTGCAGCGGCCACGTCGTCAGCGGATCGTGCTTGGGCCCGGTGTTGAGCCAGACGAACGTACCGGCCCACAGCGCGGCGTAGCCGAGCGCGATCGCGCGCTCGAGCGGTCCGACCGCGCTCGCGTCGCCGCCGCGACGGTGCCGCACCGCGATCGCGACGAGCGTCAACGCAACGATCGCGACGACGACGGCGAGGTGCAGCGCCGAATGGGCGCGGAACGTCTCCATGCGGGGAAGTCTAGCCGGTCGCGCCGCACCGCGCGGTTCGCTATGATGGCCGGTCCGGCCTTGTCCTTGCCATGAACGATCCCCGCGCCCCTGTCAGCGGCGTCGTCGCCGACGCGGCGTTCGCGCTTGCAGCGGGTCCGTGGACCGACGAACGCATCGCGCGACATCTCGCGCCGCTGTTCTCGCGTCATCGCGCCGCGCTCGCCGGCCGCATCTACCTCGCCAACCACTCGCTCGGCCGGCCGCTCGACGCAACCGCCGACGACGTCGCGGAAGGCATGAGCGCGTGGTACGAGGCGATGGGCGACGCGTGGGACGCATGGGAAGGCGAGGAGCAGGCGCACCGCCGCCGGCTTGCCGCACTTCTGGGCGCCGCCCGCCCCGATGCCGTCGTGCCGAAGACGAGCGCCGGACAGGGGTTGCGCGCGGTGCTCGGCACGTTCGACCGCCCGCCGCGCGTCGTCTCGACGCAGGGCGAGTTCGACTCGCTCGACGTGATCCTGCGCGAATGGGCACGTCGTGGCCGGCTCGAGCTCTCGCAGGTCGCACCGCGCCCGCCGGTGGCGGGCGCGGACGACGCGAGCGCGCTGCCGCGCTACGCCGTCGACGACATTGTCGCCGCGGTGACGCCCGGCACCGACCTCGTCGTCGCCTCCGAGGTGATGTTCCAGACCGGCGAGCGCCTCGCCGACCTCGCGCTCCTGTGCGCGCACGCCCACGCATGCGGCGCGAAAGTGCTCGTCGACGTCTACCATTCGCTCGCGGTGGTCCCGGTCGACGTCTCGGCGACCGACGTCGACTTCGCCGTCGGCGGCAGCTACAAGTACCTGCGCGGCGGCCCGGGCGCGTGCTTCCTTTACGTCGCGCCGCGCTGGCTCGACGCCGGGCTGCGCACGCTCGACACCGGCTGGTTCGCGAAGGACCGCCGCTTCGACTACCAGCGGCCCGATCCGCCGGCGTTCGCGCGGGGTGGCGACGGCTGGCTCGAGTCGACGCCGCCGGTGCTGTCGGCATTCCAGGCGCGCGCGGGACAGGAGCTCGTGCTCGCCCTCGGCGTCGCCGCGCTGCGCGAAGACTCGCTCGCACGCCAGCGCCGGCTCGTCGAAACGCTCGCGTCGCAGGGAATCCGCGCGATCGGCGGCGACGACACGCGCGGGGCGTTCGTCGTCGTGCCGATCGACGGTCCCGACGGCGCGGCGCCGCGCGTCGCCGATGCGCTCGCGCAACGCGGGGTGATCGCGGACGCGCGCGGCGCCTGGCTGCGCCTGTGCCCGGATCCGCTCACCTCGGCGCACGACATGACGCGCGCCGCGACCGCGCTCGCCGCGGTGCTCGCTGGCGATCGCGCCTAGCGCATGAGCGCAACCGGGCCGTCGAGCGCGGCGACCGCCCGAAACGCGCCGTGCCCGTGCGGAAGCGGCCTGCGCTTCAAGGCGTGCCACGGGCGCGTCACGGCGCCGCCGGTCTCCGCCGATCCGATCGACGCCGAGCTGCGGACGGCTTTCGATCTGCATCGACGCGGAAGGCTCAGGGAAGCGCGCGCGCTGTACGAGCGTGTGCAGGCGCGCGCGCCGTTGTCGGCCGACGCTGCGCACATGCTCGGCGTCGTGCAGCTCAGCGAAGGCGACCACGAGCGCGCGCTCGCGACCTTGCGCGCGGTGGCCGCCAGCTACGCACCCGCCCCGCTCGAGGTGGTGCAAAACCTCGCCGTCGCGGTCGCCGCGCGTCTCGCTGCGATGGCGCCGATCAAGACCGGGGCCTTGTGGCTGGAGTACCTGCGCACGCGGCAAGGAACGCCATCGCCCGGGCGGGCGCGCGAGGCACGGGTAAGCGTGGTCGTGCCCTGCTACAACCATGCGGCGTTCGTCGAGGAAGCGCTCGCGTCGGCGCTTGCCCAGTCGCGGCCCGCGCTCGAGGTCGTCGTGATCGACGATGGATCCAGCGACGGATCCGCCGCACGCGTGCACGCGGTCGCCGCGCGCCACCCGGGTCGGGTGCGTGTGGTCGCGCGCGAGCGCCGCGGCGCGACCGCGACGCTCAACGAAGCCGTGCGTCTGGCGCGTGGCGACTGGATCGCGGTGCTCAACTCGGACGATCGGTACACGCCGGACCGGCTCGCCGTCATGGTCGACGCCGTGGTGGGTACCGAGGCATCGTGGGGCTTCTCGCGTTGTCGTGCCGTCGACGCCGACGGGCTGGCGATCGCGCCCGGCCTTTCGCTGCAGGCCGACGTCCAGCGGCGGATGCTGGACCACATCGGCCTGCACGACACGATCGGCTTCGCGCTGCTCGCGCACAACGTCGCGACGTCGACCGGCACGCTCGTGTTCGCGCGCGAACTGTTCGACCGTCTCGAGGGGTTCCGCGACTTCCGCTACGTCCACGACTGGGATTTCTGCCTGCGCGCCACGCTCGAGGCGGAGCCCGCGTATGTCGCGCAGGAGCTCTACGACTATCGCCTGCACGGCGCCAACACGATCCTCGGCGCCCGCGACGACTCGGGCGCCGAGGTCAAGTCGCTCCTGTCGGCCTTCTACGCGAGCGCCGCGGCGCGCGATGGCGCACGCAACCCCGCGCGCAACCCGTTCGCGCCGGTCCCCGCGGTATGGGGCCGCACGTTCGCGCTTCGCGCGATCGAGGCGAACGCCACGCGCTTCCTCGCGGGCGGGCTCATCGAGAGGCTGGCGGACGAGCTCCTGGCGGAGACGCCGCGATGAGCGACGGCGTTCCGGGGCTCGCGTCCGTCGTCGTCGCGCTGAACCCTCACGACCATGCGATGGGCCCGGTGCTCGATGCCTGGGCCGACCAGCAGGCGGCGGGTCCGTTCGAGGTGATCGTCGTCGACGGCGGCGCGCGGACGGACTTCCGCGAGGAGGCCGCGGCGCACCGCGCACGGCGTCCGGCCACGCCGGTGCGGACCGTCGAGGTGTCGGTGGCAGGGCGCGCTGCGGCGAACAACGCGGGCGTGCGTGCGAGCCGCGGCGAGCTGATCGTCTTCGTCGCGGACGATTTCCGTCCTTCGCTCGGACTGGTCGCCGCGCACCGCCGGTTCCACGCATTCGCGCCGCCGGCGGCGGTCGGGATCGGCGCCTCGTACTTCGAGGACGTCCATCGCGGCGACATGTTCCGGCGTTGGATGGAGGACGGGGGGCTCGGGTTCGGCGTCGCGTTTCCGCTAGCCGGGATCGACTGGCGCGACGACTATTTCTACGTCGGCAATGCGTCGCTGCGGCGTACGACGTTCGAGCGCATCGGGCCGTTCGACGAGCGCTATCGCTACGATCTCTTCGACGACTTCGAATTCTCGCTCCGGCTGCGCGCCGCCGGCCTCCGGACCCGTTTCGTGCCGCGTGCGATCGCCTGGCACGACCACGACTACTCGCTCGAGGAGCGGGTGATCGCCACGACGCGCCTCGGCGAAGCGGCCCGCGAGTTCGAGTCGACGGGCGACGGCCCGCGGCCATGGTCGACGATCACCGAGCTGTCCGTCGAGGCGCTGGCCGCCGAGCTCGACGCGCTCCCGCGGCCAGGCGACCGCGAGGCGATCGGCGACCGCACCCATCGGTGGAGGCTCGCGTTGACGATCGCGTTCCTGCGCGGCTACGGCACCGCCTGACGCGTCACGCGCCGGCCGCGCGGAGAATCACCCGTACCAGCAACAGGAGGAGGACGACGAGGAGGGCGGCGAACATGACGCCGACGATGATGACCTGGTGGGGCTTGATGGACACGGCGTCGCGCTGCATCGCCTTGCCCTTGCGAACCCCGAAGAAGCTCCAGAACACCGCACCGACGACCTCGCGAAGGGTGGCGGGCCGACCTTCGGGCGGCGGCTCGGCGGACGGCGGCGGCGCGGTCATCGGCCCATTCTAGGCGTGTGCGACGGGCGCTCGAGCAGGCAGAATCCCTTGAATCGGTAAGGAATTGCCCCCACGTCCGGGAAAACCTTCGAGATCGACCATGCGATTCGACAAGCTGACGACCAAGTTCCAGCAGGCATTTTCCGATGCCCAGAGCCTCGCGCTCGGGCACGACAACGGCTACATCGAGCCCCAGCACCTGCTGGCGGCGCTCCTCGCGCAGGAAGACGGCGGCACCGCCTCGCTCCTCGCGCGCGCCGGCGTCGCCGTGCCCAAGCTGCAGGCGGCACTCAAAGCGTCGATCGCGCGGCTTCCCAAGGTCGAGGGCACCGGCGGCGAAATCGGGGTCTCGCGCGACCTCAACAACCTGCTCAACGTCACCGACAAGGAAGCCACCAAGCGCGGCGACCAGTTCATCGCGAGCGAACTGTTCCTGATCGCGCTCGCCGACGACAAGGGCGAGACCGGCCGCATGCTCAAGGACGCCGGCCTCGACAAGAAGGCGCTCGCAAGCGCGATCGAGGCCGTGCGCGGCGGCGCCAACGTCGGCTCGGCCGAGGCCGAGGGCCAGCGCGAGGCGCTCAAGAAATACACGATCGACCTGACCGAGCGCGCGCGCGACGGCAAGCTCGACCCGGTGATCGGCCGCGACGACGAGATCCGCCGGACCATCCAGATCCTGCAGCGGCGCACCAAGAACAACCCGGTCCTGATCGGCGAACCGGGCGTGGGCAAGACCGCGATCGTCGAGGGCCTCGCACAGCGCATCATCGACGGCACGGTGCCCGAGACGCTGAAGGACAAGCGCGTGCTCTCGCTCGACATGGCGGCGCTCCTCGCGGGCGCCAAGTACCGCGGCGAGTTCGAGGAGCGTCTCAAGTCGGTCCTGAAGGACATCGCGGCCGACGAGGGCCGCACGATCGTGTTCATCGACGAGCTCCACACGATGGTCGGCGCCGGCAAGGCCGAGGGCGCGATCGACGCAGGCAACATGCTGAAGCCCGCGCTCGCGCGCGGCGAGCTGCATTGCGTCGGCGCGACCACGCTCGACGAGTACCGCAAGTACATCGAGAAGGACGCCGCGCTCGAGCGCCGCTTCCAGAAGGTCCTCGTCGACGAGCCGTCGGTCGAGGCGACGATCGCGATCCTGCGCGGCCTGCAGGAGCGCTACGAGATCCACCACGGCGTCGACATCACCGACCCGGCGATCGTCGCCGCGGCGGAGCTCTCGCACCGCTACATCACCGACCGCTTCCTGCCCGACAAGGCGATCGACCTGATCGACGAGGCGGCCGCGCGCATCAGGATGGAGATCGACAGCAAGCCCGAGGCGATGGACCGCCTCGAGCGCCGCATCATCCAGCTCAAGATCGAGCGCGAGGCGGTCAAGAAGGAGAAGGACGAGGCGTCACGCAAGCGGCTTTCGCTCATCGAGGAGGAGATCGCCCGCCTCGAGCGCGAGTACGCCGACTTCGAGGAGATCTGGAAGGCCGAGAAGGCCGCGGTCGCCGGCACGCAGCACATCAAGGAGGAGATCGACAAGATCAGGCTCCAGATGGAGGAGGCGAAGCGCCGCGGCGACTGGCAGAAGATGTCGGAGATGCAATACGGCAAGCTCCCGCAGCTCGAGGCGCAGCTCAAGAAGGCCGACGAATCGGACGGCAAGGCGAGTGCGAAGCCGAAGCTCCTTCGCACGCAGGTCGGTGCCGAGGAGATCGCCGAGGTCGTCTCGCGCGCGACCGGCATTCCGGTCTCGAAGATGATGCAGGGCGAGCGCGACAAGCTCGTCCACATGGAGGAGCGCCTGCACAAGCGCGTCGTCGGGCAGGACGAGGCGGTGCGCCTCGTCTCCGACGCGATCCGCCGCTCGCGCTCGGGGATCTCCGACCCGAACCGTCCGTACGGCTCGTTCCTGTTCCTGGGACCCACCGGCGTCGGCAAGACCGAGCTCACCAAGGCGCTCGCCGAGTTCCTGTTCGACACCGATCACGCGCTGATCCGCATCGACATGTCCGAGTACATGGAGAAGCATTCGGTCGCGCGCATGATCGGCGCACCGCCGGGCTACGTCGGCTACGAGGAGGGCGGTGCGCTCACCGAGGCGGTGCGGCGCAAGCCCTACAGCGTGATCCTGTTCGACGAGATCGAGAAGGCGCACCCGGACGTGTTCAACGTGCTCCTGCAGGTGCTCGACGACGGCCGCCTGACCGACGGCCAGGGGCGCACGATCGACTTCAAGAACACCGTCATCGTGATGACGTCGAACCTGGGCTCGCACAAGATCCAGCAGATGGCCGACGATGGCGCCGAGCCGGCGCTGATCAAGATCGCGGTGATGGCCGAGGTCAAGTCGAGCTTCCGGCCCGAGTTCGTCAACCGGATCGACGAGATCGTCGTGTTCCAGCCGCTCGACGAGGCTCAGATCGTGTCGATCGCGCGCATCCAGTTGAAGTCGCTCGAGCAGCGGCTCGCGAAGCTCGACATCCGGCTCGAGGTCGACGAAGCGGCGATCAAGGTCGTCGCGGCGGCGGGCTTCGACCCGGTGTACGGCGCACGGCCGCTCAAGCGGGCGATCCAGCAGCAGATCGAGAACCCGTTGGCGAAGGAGCTCCTCGGCGGCAAGTTCGGACCCGGCGATACGATCCGCGTGAAGGCAGTCGCGAACGAGATCGGATTCGACAAGGCTCGCCCCACCAAGGCGGCCGAGAAGGCGACCGCGTAGCCGCGTGTCACTCGCCGCGGCGTCCGGTCGCCTGACTTGCGACGGTCGTCAGGCGGCGTGCAGCAGCCGGCCGCCGGCGAACGCCCAGTTCTCCCAGGCGGTCTCGACGAACACGACCATGACGTCGTCGGGATCGATCGACGCCGCGTGCGCGACGCCAGCGACGACGTCGGCGACGACCTTGCGCTTGACCTTGACGCTGCGGCCCACCGACCACAGCACCTCGACGATGACCGAGCCGTTGCTGCGGTCGCGGCCGAGGTCGGGGTAGCGCGGGTCGACGACGATGTCCTCGGGCGCGGGCACGATCACGCGCTGGAAGCGGTCGGCGGGAGGAACGCCCGACGCGACCAGCGCGTGGTGGACGGCATCGAGCATCGCGCGCTTGGCCGCGGGCTCGACCGGACGACGCAACGTCAGCGTGACGAGGGGCATGGCGTGGTCCCGGTCACAAGTACGGCGCCCAGCGCCGGTCGATCCAGTCGTTCGCGACCTTGCCGAGCCAGTCGGACAACTGGCCGGGCGCGGGCGTCGCGGCCACGGGGACGACGATGGTCGAGGCGGCCGGTCCGGTGACGTCGACGATCGTCGCGTGCTGCGCCTGGAGCACCGTGCGTCCATTGCGCTCGATCGCCCAGCTGTCGCCGGCGTCGAGGACGTGGTCGACGAGGTCGCCGTACTGGGTCAGCCAGACCTGGCCGCGACCGACGCGGATCGTCGAGCCGCGTGCGTCGTCGAGGTTGACGAGCTCGTTTGCCTGGAGGGCGATTCGACGGGTGCTGGTGGTCATTGTCATTCTCCCGGTTCATGGCTAAAGTCGTGGGCCGGGGCGGACCCTCCGCCCGGGGGTGACGGCGCGACGCGCCTGAGCCATGGGAGAAATCTAGCGTCGGTCGGCGCCATGTACAAACGACGAATCGGCATGCCATCCATGCATACAGATCATGCATAAGACGTTGCGGCGCCTGCCGTCGCTCGATTTCCTGCGCGGGTTCGAGGCCTCGGGGCGCCTCAAGTCGTTCACGCGCGCTGCCGACGAGCTGCACCTGACCCAATCCGCCTTGTCACGCCAGGTCGCTGCGATCGAGGAGGCGCTCGGCGTCGCGCTGTTCGAGCGCAAGCACAGGACGCTTTCGTTCACCCCGGAGGGCGAGGCGTTCCATCGCGAGATCACGACGCACCTGCAAGCGATCGCGCGCGCGGCCGAGTCGGTCGGCAGCGCGCGCCGCTCGCCCGGGCTCACGGTGACGACGACCGTCTCGTTCGCGTCGCTCTGGCTCATCCCGCGACTCGCGCGCTTTCGCGCGAACCAGCCCGACGTCGAGGTCTACGTTTCCGCCGACGACCGCACGGTCGATCTCGCGCGCGGTGAAGTCGACGTGGCCATTCGCTACGTCGGCCAGGACACGAAGCTTCCGGCCGGCGCGCTCGCCATGTTCGGCGAGCGCATGCTGCCGGTGGTGAGCCCGTCGGTCGCGAACGATCCGCGCACGCCGCTCAAGCGGCCGGGCGACCTCGCGAAGCACGTCCTTCTGCATCTCGACGATCCCGAGGGCCGCACACCGTGGCTCGACTGGGCGGCGTGGCTCACGGCGAACGGCGCCCCGGGCCTCAAGCCCGCGGGGTCGCTGCGCTTCACGCTGTACGACCAGGTGATCCAGACGGCCGTAAGCGGGCAGGGGGTCGCGCTCGGCCGGCTCCCGCTGATCGCCGAATTCCTGCGCGATGGCCGCCTCGTCGCGCCGTTCCCGAAGCGCTACGACTCCGAGCGCGGCTACGTCGCGCTCGTCGCGCCGCATGCGACGGCGCGCGAGGACGTGATCGCGTTCGTGCGCTGGCTCGACGAGGAGTCCGCGGTGATGCGCGCGGCGATCCGGTGACGACGGCCGCTTCCGATCCGCGCGCGACGATGCCGCCCTCCGCATGGCTGCGTCGCCACGCGCCGCTCATCGTACCGGGCTCGCGCGTGCTCGACCTCGCCACCGGCCACGGCCGCAATGCACACTTCCTGGCCTCGCTCGGGCACGACGTAGTCGCGGTCGACCGCGATGCGGACGCCCTGTCCGCGCTCGAGGGTGTGCCGCGCGTGACGACACGCGTGCTCGACCTCGAGACGCCTGCGTGGCCGCTCGCGGGTGAGCACTACGACGCGATCGTCGTGAATCACTACCTGCACCGGCCGTCGTTCGCGGCGATGCTCGCCACGCTGTCCGATAGCGGCGTCCTGATCTACGAAACGTTCGCCGCCGGGAACGAAGCGTTCGGGCGGCCGTCGAACCCGGCGTTCCTGCTCGAGCCTGGCGAGCTCCTCGAGCGCACGCGCGGCCGTCTTGCCGTCGTGTCCTACGAGGAAGGCCGCGTCGATCGTGGCAGCGGGCCGGCCGTGATCCAGCGCCTCGCGGCGGTCGGACTGCTTCACGCGCGGCCGTGGCCGCTTCCCGAAGCGCGGGAAACCGGCACCGAATGGTAGAATCGAACGATTTTTGAACGACCCGACCCTATGCTGACCGGCAGCCTCGTCGCGATCGTCACGCCGATGAAGGCGGGCGGCGCGCTCGACCTCGACGCGCTCAAGCGTCTTTGCGACTGGCACATCGAATCCGGCACCGCCGGAATCGTCGTCGTCGGCACGACCGGAGAGTCGCCGACCGTCGACGTCGACGAGCATTGCCTGCTCATCAAGACCGTCGTCGAGCACGTGCGCGGGCGCGTCCACGTGATGGCCGGCGTCGGCGGCAACGCGACGTCGGAAGCCATCGAGCTCACGCGCTACGCGAAGAAGGTCGGCGCCGACAGCGGGTTGTCGGTCGTCCCGTACTACAACAAGCCCACGCAGGAGGGGCTGTACCGGCACTTCCGCGCGATCGCCGAGGCGGTCGACCTGCCGATCGTGCTCTACAACGTCCCGGGCCGGACTGTCGCAGACCTCGCGACCGAGACGGCGCTCAAGCTCGCGCAGGTCCCCGGCATCGTCGGAATCAAGGATGCGACCGCGGATCTCGGCCGCGGCAGCGAGCTCCTGCGCGGCCTCAAGGAAATGGGCAAGCGCGACTTCGCCGTCTACAGCGGCGAGGACATCACCGCGCTGCCATTGATCCTGATGGGCGGCCACGGCGTGATCTCGGTCACCGCGAACGTCGCGCCCGAGCCGATGGCGCGCATGTGCCGCGCCGCGCTCGCCGGCGACTTCGCGACCGCGCGCGCGATCAACGACCGGCTGCTGCTGCTCCACCGCCGCCTCTTCATCGAGGCGAACCCGGCGCCCGCCAAGTGGGCGCTCGCGCAGATGGGGCGCATCGCCAACGAACTGCGCCTGCCGCTGGTGCCGCTCTCCACCCCCTGCCACGAACCGGTCCGCGCCGCGCTGCGCGCCGCGGGCCTGCTCGAGCACGAACACGGAATCACCAACGCATGACCGAATCACGCCATTCCCTAGTTCCCGCGACCGCGGGAATCGTCCTCCTTGCCGTCGCTCTGGGCGGCTGCGAATCGACCCAGCTCACCAAGCGCATCGACTACAAGTCCACGGCGTCGGCCCCGGCGCTCGAGCTGCCGCCCGACCTGACGACGCCGCGCTACGACGATCGCTACAGCGTGACGACCGCGAGCGGCGTGGCCGCGCAGCAGGCGGGGGGACGCGCGCGCGAATCGCAGACGCTCCTCACCGTGCCCGACGCGCGCATCGCGCGTGCCGGCAACGAGCGCTGGCTGGTCGTCAAGGCGACGCCCGACCAGGCGTGGAACATGACGCGCACGTTCTGGAGCGAGAACGGGTTCGTCCTGATCACCGAGCAGCCCGCGCTCGGCGTGATGGAGACCGACTGGGCCGAGAACCGCGCGGAGATCCCGCAGGACGCCCTGCGCCGCACGATCGGCAAGTTCGTCGACATCTTCTACACGACCTACAAGCGCGACAAGTTCCGCGCGCGCATCGAGCGCGGCGTCGAGGCCGGCACGGTGGAGATCTACGTCTCGCATCGCGGCATGGAGCAGGTGCCGACCGGCAAGATCGACAACTCGTCGCCCGCGGCGTTCGCGTGGGCGCTGATGCCGCCGAACCCGGACCTCGAGGCCGAGATGCTGACGCGCCTAATGGTCAAGTTCGGGACGTCCGAGCCGCAGGCGGTCGCCGCGGTCGCGCAAGCCGCGTCGCAACCCGAGCGCGCGCGGGTCGAGAAGAACAACGAAGGCTTCCCGCAGCTCGTGGTCGACGAGACGTTCGATCGCGCGTGGCGTCGCGTCGGCCTCGCGCTCGACCGCAGCGGGTTCACGGTCGTCGACCGCGACCGCAGCAACGGCGTGTACTACGTCCGCTACTCCGATCCCGACGCCGACATCAGCAAGCGCGACCAGGGCTGGCTCTCGAAGCTCGCGTTCTGGCGCAAGGAGGAGGCTGAGAAGCCCGAGCAGTACCGAATCGCCGTCGTCGAGTCGTCGCCGCGCAGCCTCGTGACGGTGCAGGACCCGAAGGGCGCACCGGACAAGACGCCGGCGAGCGACCGGATCCTGGCGCTGCTCAAGGACCAGCTGAAGTGACGCACGCCCGCTGATGCGCTTCGCGTCGTTGGGGAGCGGCAGCGAAGGCAACGGGCTCGTCGTCGAGGCGGGCACCTCGCGGGTCATGATCGATTGCGGGTTCGGCGTGCGCGACACGGCGGCCCGGCTGGCCCGCATCGGCCTCGCGCCGCGCGACATCGACGCGATCGTCGTGACGCACGAGCACACCGACCACGTCGGCGGGGTCGCAGCGTTCGCGGCGAAGCACGCGATCCCGGTGTGGCTCACGTTCGGCACGATGACCATCGTCGGCGAGCGCTTCGCCGGCATGGACCGCATCTACGGCTTCGACAGCCACGACACGTTCGCGGTCGGGGCGCTCGAGGTGCGCCCGTTCCCGGTGCCGCACGACGCACGCGAGCCGGTCCAGTTCGTGATCACCGACGGCGCCGTGCGCCTCGGCGTGCTTACGGACCTCGGCATGTCGACGCCGGCGGTCGAGCGCGCGCTCTCCGGCTGCGACGCGCTCGTGCTCGAGACCAACCACGACGCTGCGATGCTCTCCGAAGGCCCGTATCCGGCGTCGCTCAAGTCGCGCATCGCCGGACGCTTCGGCCATCTCGACAACGCGGCGTCCGGGGCGCTGCTCGCGTCGCTGGACAACTCGCGGCTGCGGCACATCGTCGCCGCGCACCTTTCCAAGCAGAACAACACGCCTTCGCACGCGCGCGCCGCGCTCGCGCAGGCGCTCGGCTGCACCGAGGACTGGATCGGCATCGCCGACCAGGCGGCCGGCTTCGACTGGCGGGAGATCTGATGCGCAAGGGGGCGGAGCTGTACAAGGGCAAGGCGAAGACGGTCTACGCGACCGACGATCCGCACTACCTCCTGATGCACTACCGCGACGACGTTTCGGCGTTCGACGGCGTCAAGCTCGCGAAGCTCGACCGCAAGGGCGAGACCAACAACCGGATCAACGCGTACGTGATGGAGAAGCTCGCCGCGGCCGGCGTGCCGACCCATTTCGTGCACCTCGTCGACGAGCGCGAGTCGCTCGTGCGCGCGATGAAGATGATCCCGGTCGAGTGCGTGGTGCGCAACGTCTGCGCGGGCTCGATGGCGAAGCGCTACGGCGTCGCCGAGGGCACACGGCTGTCCGAGCCGATCTTCGAGTTCTTCTACAAGAGCGACGCGCTGCACGACCCGCTGTGCAACGACGACCACATCCGCGTGCTGGGCTGGGCGAGCGCGCGCGAGATCGCCGAGATGAAGGCGATGACGCACAAGGTCAACGACGTGCTGAAGCCGCTGTTCGCGAAGGCGGGCATCGAGCTGGTCGACTACAAGCTCGAGTTCGGCCACCCGGTCGACGATCCGACCGGCCCGCTCACCCTTGGCGACGAGTTCACGCCCGACGGCTGCCGGCTGTGGGACGCGAAGACCGGCGAGAAGATGGACAAGGACCGTTTCCGCCGCGACCTCGGCGAAGTCATCGAGCACTACCGCGAAGTCGGGCGGCGGATCGGCGCGCCGATGTGATCCCCCCGGAGCGCGCTTCACGCGCTTCGGGGGGACCTATAGCCCGAGCACGGTCCCGGTGAGCCCCGGCTCGCCGGTCGCCCAGATCTCCTCGAAGCGCGCGACCAGCGGCCGCGCCGCGAGCGGTGCGTCGAACGCGAGCGCCGCGCGCGGCCCGTCGACGTGGAAGCGATGCAGGAAATGGCGATCGTCGGCGATCGTCAGCGGATCCGTCGCGCTGCGCGCTTCCGGCCCCGTCTTGTATACGGTCATCGCATGGCCGTAGCGCTTCAACAGCGCGACCAGGCGCGGGCACGACTTCTCGAGGTAGCGCGTGTCGTGCAGGATCATCTCGAGCCGCGCGCCGCGGCGCCGCAGGAACGCGGCCAGCCGTTCGGCGCGCTCGGGGCCGTTCCAGCCGGCCTGCGACAAGTCGACGTCGAACACGCGAACGATGAGGCGCGCGCGGTCGATCACCTCGTCGATGCCTTCTGCCTGCTCGGCGATCGAGCCGACGGACCGCTCGACCGGCGCAGGGGGCGGTTCAGGCGTCGAGGTGGATCCAGCCATGGCGATACCAGTCGCGGAGAAGGTCGAGGGTCGATCGGTCGAGCGTCGATGCATCCTTGGGCGCGAGGCGGCGGCGGTCGGCGAAGCCGCGCAGGGCCGCCGTCGTCCGCGCGCCGCCCGGCGCGCGCTCGCCGTTCACGTACAACGATCGCGCATCGTAGAGCGCTTGCGTCGCGAGGTCCAGACGCGCGCCGCGGCGGGCGAGGGCGCGCGCGAACGCGGCCGGGGCCGGGACGCGATCGCGCGGCGCGAACACGACCTGGGACTTGGGTTCGGTGAGCCACACGCCGAGAAAATCGTCGACGTCGCGCGCGCGGACGCGGATGCGGGCCAGCGTCGCGCGCACCTTCGCCTGCATTCCGGCCGGAATGCGTGCCGGACGTGCCGCGAGCGCGAGCCCCGGATCGGCGTACCGGCCCGCAAGGTCGAGCGTGTCCGCGAGGTGCGCGAGGAACGCCTCGGCAAGCTCCTGCGCGGCGGGCGCGCGGAAGCCGATCGAGTAGGTCGTGCACGCGTCGATCGCGACGCCATCGTGCGCGACATGGGGGGGCAGGTAGAGCATGTCGCCGGGCGCGAGCACCGCGTCGTGGCTCGGCGCGAAGCGCGCGAGGATCTTGAGCGGCAGGCCGGGGATGAATTGGCGGTCGCGCTGCGCGCCCCAGCGCCAGCGGCGTCGGCCGAACCCCTGCAGCAGGAACACGTCGTAGGAGTCGAGGTGCGGCCCGACGCCGCCGTCGGGCGCCGCGTAGCTGACCATCAGGTCGTCGAGGCGCGCGTAGGGGACGAACGAAAACCGTCGCATCAGCGCGTCGGCGCGCGGGTCGACGAGGTTCACGCCCTGCACGAGCAGCGTCCACGCGCGCTGGGGCAGGCCGGCGAGCGCGCGAAGGGCGAACGGTCCGTGCTCGACGCGCCAGCGCCTGCCCTCGCGCACGACGAGGCGCGACTCGACGTCGTCGCGCGCGGCGAGCGCGTAGAGCGACGCGCGAGTGAACGGACCGGTGAAGCCGGGCAACGCGGCACGCACCAGCCGCGCGTGCCGGTGCCATGCGGTGCGCAGAAAGGCCGCGGGCGTCGTGCCGAGGGACGGCGTATCCATGGGGCGCGACGATTATAGGTCGCGTAGAATGGGCGCCCCGCCGCTGACCCTGCTTCAGGAAATCCGATGAACGTCTTCGCCAACACGGTCGTTTCGCTCACCTTCAAGCTGTTCGACGAACGCAACACGCTGATCGAGGAGGCGCGCGAGCCGATCACGTACCTGCACGGCGGCTACTCGGGCATCTTCCCGCGCGTCGAGGAAGCGTTGATGCACAAGAAGGTCGGCGAGTCGGTCTCGGTGTCGCTCGAGCCGGTCGACGCGTTCGGCGACTACGACGCGTCGATGGTGCGCATGGAGCCGGTCGACGCGCTTCCGCCGGACCTGGGCATCGGCGGTTACGTGGTCTCCGAGCAGGACGGCGAGGAGACCGTGTGGCGCGTCACCGACATCGCCGACGGCAAGGCCGTGCTCGATGCGAATCACGAGCTCGCCGGACAGCGACTGCGCTTCGAGGCGACCGTCGTCGACATCCGGCCTGCGACGTCGGAAGAGGTGTCGCACGGCCACGTGCACGGCGCGCACGGGCACCACCACCACTAACCGGTTTCGTCGAGATCGCGCCGCATCAGGTACTTCACGTACCCGTGCGGGTAGACGTCGAGCGCGTACGCGCGGCGGTAGCCCAGCGTCTCGTAGAAGCCCGGCGCCTGGAAGCTCAGCGTCTCGAGGTAGAAGTGGCGCACGCCGAGCTCGGCCGCGCGCTGCTCGAACGCGCGCACCAGCTGCGATCCGATCCCGCGCCCACGGTGCGACTCGGCGACCCAGAGCTGCTGGATCTCCCCGCACCGCCCCCAGCGACGCCCGACGGCGCCCCCGACGACCTCGCCGCCTTCCCGCGCGATGCAGGCCAGGCGCCGGACCTCGTGCAGCGGCGCGGCCGCGTCGTTGAACGCGCCGAGCCCGGCGTCGACCGTCTCCGCTTCGGGGGGCAGGTCGCCGTCGTGGACCGCGATATCGAGGCCGCCCGTATCAGCCAAGGCGTTGTCCTACGCGAGGATCGGCCGGTCGACGACTTGGACAGTCGTACAAAGCTGTTTCAATGGCGCGCATGGACGGCGACAATCTTGCCACCCACGAGGTGGCTTCGACCGACTGCCTGCGCGGTCGGACCATCAAGTTCGCGTGGACGCAGGGCCCCACCGAAGGCAAGGTCCACGAGCACCGCTTCCATGACGACGGCACGGTCGAGTGGCGCCCCATCGAGGATCGCTCGGCTGCCGGCGGCAAGCCCGCTGCCGGTGAACGCCCCGAGTACTTCGCCGCCGATATCGGCCACGACGCGTGCTTCATGTCGTACCTCTCGGCGAAATCGGGGTACACGCTCTCGCTGGTGCTGAACTTCGCCACCCGGACGATCCTCGGCGTCGCCTCGAACGACAAGCAGTGGTTCCCGGTCCGCGGCTGGTTGGAGATCGCGGCTACGTTCCCGACGCGAGCCGCTTGAGCTCGTAGAGCGCGTCGAGCGCTTCCCGAGGAGATAGCGCGTCGGGATCGAGGCGTGCCAGTCGCTCGGCGACCTCGCGCGTCCGCGCTGCCCCTTGGTCGTGCTCTGGGACCTCGGCCGAAAACAGGTCGTGTTGCCCGTCGCCCGCGCGCGCGAACGCATCGAGACGCGCGAGGTAGCTTCGCGCCTGTCGCACCGTTTCGGCCGGCACGCCGGCGAGCTTCGCGACCGCCAGCCCGAAGCTTCGGCTCGCCGGGCCCTCGGCGACCGCATGCATGAACACGATGCCCTCGTGCGGCGCTTCGACCGCGTCGAAGTGCACGTTCGCGCAGCCCGGGATCTCGGCCGCGAGCGCGGTCAGCTCGAAGTAGTGGGTCGCGAACAACGTCAACGAGCGGTTGGTCTCGGCAAGCCGGTGGGCGATCGCCCAGGCGAGCGCGAGCCCATCGTAGGTCGACGTGCCGCGGCCGATCTCGTCGATCAGCACGAGGCTCTGCGGCGTCGCGCGATGCAGGATCGCCGCCGCTTCCGTCATCTCGACCATGAACGTCGAGCGCCCGCCGGCGAGGTCGTCGGCGGCGCCGATGCGCGTATGGATCGCATCGATCGGGCCGAGAGTCGCCGATGCTGCCGGCACGAACGAGCCGCCGTAGGCGAGCAGCGCGATCACGGCGGTCTGCCGCATGTAGGTGGACTTGCCGCCCATGTTCGGTCCGGTGACGACCAGGAGACGCCGGTCGGGCGCGAGCGCGACGTCGTTGGGAATGAAGTGCTCGACCTGGCGCTCGACGACCGGATGGCGACCGCCCTCGATGCGCAGCCCAAGCTCCGCGGAGAACGCCGGGCGCACCCAGCCCAGCGCGTGCGCTCGATCCGCGAATGTCGCGACGACGTCGAGCGACGCCAGCGCGCCGGCCGCGCGCTGCAGCGCGGGCAGCGCCTCGGCGAGGGTCGCGACCAGCGCGTCGAACAGGTGCTTCTCGCGCCCGAGCGCGCGCTCCTGCGCCGAGAGCGCCTTGTCCTCGAACGCCTTGAGCTCGGGCGTGACGTAGCGCTCGGCGTTCTTGAGCGTCTGGCGGCGCCGGTAATCGGTCGGGATGCGCTCGACGTTCGCGTTCGTGACCTCGATGTAGAACCCGTGCACGCGGTTGTACTCGACCTTGAGGTTCGCGATGCCGGTGCGTTCGCGCTCGCGTCGCTCGAGGTCGGCGAGGAAGGCGCCGCAGTCGCGGTCGATTGCGCGGAGCTCGTCGAGCTCGCCGTCGTAGCCTGAGGCGATGACGCCGCCGTCGCGCAGGTGGGACGCGGGCTCCGTCGCGATCGCTCGGGCGAGCAGCGCCGCCCAGCGCTCGTCGACGACGAGCGCGGCCGTCGTGTCCCGCAGCATCTCGGACTGCGCGTCGGCGAGCTGATCGCGCAATTCCGGCAGTGCGAGCAGCGTGGCACCCAACGCCGCCAGCTCGCGCGGGCGCACCTGGCCGAGCGCGATGCGCGACGCGATGCGCTCGACGTCCGTCGCGTGGGCCAGCGCCTCGCGAAGCCGCTTGCGCCGCGCGCCGTCGGCCACGAGCTCGGCGACCGCGTCGTGTCGCGCCGAAGCCGCCGCCGCATCGCGCAATGGGCGAGGCAGCCACTCGCGCATCAGGCGGCTGCCGGGCGCACTGACGCACGTATCGAGCAGGGACAGCAGCGTGGGCTCGACCTCGCCGGTCAGCGTGCGCGTGATCTCGAGGTTGCGGCGGGTCGCGGCGTCGAGCGCGACATAGGTGCCCGGGCGCTCGACGGTGAGCCTCGAGACGTTCGCGAGCGCGGTCTGTTGCGTCGCCCCGGCGTAGTCGAGCAGCGCGCCGGCCGCGCCGGTCGCGATTGGCGCCTCGTCCGCGCCGAAGGCACGCAAGTCCTGCGTTCCGAGATGCTTCGCGAGCGCGCGCGCGCCGGACGCCCCGTCGAAGTGCCAGGGTGGGCGCGACCGGACCGGCAGCTCGCGCCGCAGGCCAAGCGCCTCGGCGCCGTCCACGACCAGCAACTCGGCCGGCTCCAGCCGCTCGAGCGTAGCGGTGAGCTCGGCCGCCGGGACGTCGACGAGCGCGAGCCGGCCTGCCGCGAGGTCCAGCCAGGCGACGCCGGCGCGCTTGCCCTGCACGACGCACGCGGCGAGCACGCACGAGCTGCGTGCGTCGAGAAGCGCCGCGTCGACGAGCGTGCCCGGCGTGACGATGCGCGCGACGCGCCGCTCGACCGGTCCCTTGCTCGTCGCAGGATCGCCGAACTGCTCGACGATCACGGCCGACGTGCCGGCGCGCACGAGCTTGGCGAGGTGCTGCTCGATCGCGTGGAACGGCACGCCCGCCATCGGAATCGGGGCGCCGGCGGATTGGCCGCGCGACGTGAGCGTCAGGTCGAGCGCGCGGGACGCGTCGCGCGCGTCGTCGTAGAACAATTCGTAGAAATCGCCCATCCGGTAGAACACGAGCTTGTCCGGATGGTCGGCCTTGACGCGCAGGTACTGCTGCATCATCGGCGTGTGGGACGCGTACGGGTCGACCGAGGCGTTCGCCGAAGGCTTCACGCGGGGCTCGCGCGGCGTCATGCGGGATCGTGCATTGCGGTCATCGCGGGCGCTGCCTCGCACTCCACTCGCGATTCCGATCCGCCGCTTCGTGGCTCCCCGCGGCGAGCGATTCGATCATCGGATCGAGGTCGGCGGTCGCATGCGCGAGGCTCCGGAGCTGCCGGTCGCCGCTCGGCGGCCGCAGCGACGGAAACCAGCCGTCCTGCGCGAGCAGGCGGTTCTGCAGGAACCGCGCGACACGCGTGTTGCAGTCGTCGAAAGGCTGCATCTCGACCAGCGCGACCTGCAGGAATGCGCAGCGCACGGGCCCTTCCGGCAGGCGCGGCATCATTGCTCGCATCACGACGTCGAGCGTCGCCTGGGTTCGGGTCGGGCGGCACGTCGACACCACCCTTCGTCCGAGGCTGGCGAAGCCTCCGAACTTGAACCGTCCCGGGCCGCGCTCCGGCCGGTGTTGCGTGAGCCGCGCGTGCACCCAGCGCATCTGCGCTTCGAACGCGATCGGATCGCCGGTTTCGACGACGCACGATCGCCAGCCGTCGACGAGCCGGGCATAGTTCGCGACATCGCGCTCGACGGGCGTCGTTGCGGCGCCCTGCTGCGTGGCGAGGTCGACGCTCGTCGCGATCGCCTCGCCGGTGCGCGTGTTGCGATAGTGATGGTGGGCCTCGATGGCGCCCCAGACCGGGGCGCACGGCACACCGCGCGCGAAACCCGCCGCGATGTCGGTGCGGCCGGCGTAGCGGTCGACGATCCTGTCGAAGTACGCGACCAACAATTCGTCGGGCGTCGAGCTGCGGCGGCGGACCCGCAGCGCCGCCGCGAGTGGCGTGGGGTCGTCCGACGCGATCGCGAGGTCGATCGGTTTCGCGAGCGCTCGCGCTTCGTCGAGCATCGCCATTGCTTCGCTCGCGTCGCGCGCCACGTCGGCCGGCAGGCCCGGATCGTCGAGCGCGTCCCGCAGCAGGCGACCTCCGCGCTCGATCTCGCCCCGCGTGAGCGCGAGCATGCCTGCGTGCACGCGCACGTACGGATGGCGCGGATCGATCGCCAGCGCGCGCTCCAGCAGTGCTTCGGCGCGCACGCGGTCGCCCAGCGTCCAGGTCATCCCGGCGAGCCTGTTCAGCGCATCGACGTTGTCGGGCGCGAGCTCGACCGCGCGCGCGTAGGCCGCGGAAGCCCGGCTCGGGCGACCTGCCTGGCGGAGGACGTCCCCGAGCCCGAGATGCGCAGACGCGTGTCCGGGAGCGACGGCCACGGCGCGCTCGGCGGCGGCAATCGCGACGTCGTGCCGGCCGAGCATCGAGCGCGCGACGGCGAGCGCCAGCCAGACGGCCGCCCCGGTGGGCGCGAGCGCGCTGATGCGCTCGAGCGCGGACAGCGCGTCGAAAGGGCGGCCGGCGCGGATCTGAGCCTGCGCGAGCCCGACTTGCGCGGGCAGGTAGTCGGGAGACGTCGCGACGAGCCGCGACCAGACGTCGATCGCTTCCCGCCATGCACCGCGCGCGTCGAGAGTGGCCGCCTCGCGCAGCAGCGCCTGCGAAGGGGCGGGGAGCGGCGCGGTCATCCGTGGATTATAGGGAGATGCTCGGGAGGCGCCCCGCGGGCCGTCGACGGGGACGGGTCGCGAGCGGGTGTGGACGTGCGGAATGCGCCGCCGAGCGCCGTCAGCGAGCCGAACGCTCAGCCCATCGGCGGTCGAGGTCGGCGGCGTAATGCGCACCCTTGGCGGCCTGCTCCGCGATGCCGCGAAGGTCGCCGTGGCGGCGCGCGAGCTGGATGCTTCGTGCGAGCCCGAGCTCGTCGTTGTCCGGCCGCAGGCTCGGGAACAGCCCGGCGTCCTCGAGCGTGCGATTGAGCACGTACCGCGCGAGCCGTCCGTTGCCATCGCGGAACGGATGGATCTCGATGATCGCGCAATAGCGCAGGCAGGCGCGCCACGCGCCCGAAGGCAGCGCGGCGTCGATGCGCGTCTTCACGGCGCGCAACGTGCCGGCGACCGCGAGCGGCTCCGGTCGCACCCTTTGCGGATCGCTGGGCAGCAGGTTGTTGACCGGCTTGAGCTGGCCGGGCCAGTACGCGGGTCGCGACGCCACCAGCCCGGCGTGCGTGAACCGCAGCCAGGCTTCCCACGCGGCGCCGTCGGCGAATGCGAACGGGTCG
>DATBSV010000138.1:0-1977 GCA_036559685.1 Casimicrobiaceae bacterium | reverse complement strand
CGCCGTACCGTATCCGGGCGGCTGCGACGCGATCGAGCCCGCCTACGGGAAGCTCGTCGGCGCGAACCTCGCGAAAGGCTTTCGCGGCGTGGTCAAGGACAAGCTCGGCGGCGTGCGCGGCTGCTCGCACCTGACCGAGCTCGTCGGCCATCTGCCGACCGCGGCGGTGCAGTTGTTCGCAAGCCTCGTTCCCGAGGACGACGGTCGCCACAAGCCCTTCCAGCTCGACCGCTGCCACGCGCTCGAATCGCACGGCGACACCGTGCGCCGGTGGTACCCGAAGTGGTACCGCGGCGCCGCCCATCAGGGGGATCGTTGAAAATCCACGAGTACCAGGGCAAGGAGATCTTCCGCCGCTACGGCCTCGCCGTGCCGCGCGGCATTCCGGCGTTCAGCGTCGACGACGCGGTGCGCGCCGCGAAGGCCTTGCCGGGGCCGGTGTACGTGGTGAAGGCGCAGATCCACGCCGGCGGACGCGGCAAGGGCGGCGGCGTCAAGCTCGCGCGCTCGATCGACGAGGTGCGCACGCTCGCCGGCCAGATCCTCGGCATGCAGCTCAAGACCCACCAGACCGGTCCGCACGGCCAGAAGGTGCGGCGCCTGCTGGTCGAGGAGGGCGCCGACATCGCGAAGGAGCTCTATGTCGGCATGGTCGTCGATCGCGTGACGCAGCGCGTCGTGCTGATGGCGAGCTCGGAAGGCGGCATGGACATCGAGGAGGTCGCCGCGCACACGCCCGAGAAGATCCACAAGGTCTTCGTCGATCCCAAGACCGGTCTCACCGACGCGCAGGCCGACGAGACCGCGCGCAAGATCGGCATTCCCGACGCGAGCGTGCCCCAGGGCCGCACGATGCTGCAGGGGCTCTACCGCGTGTTCGACGAGACCGACGCGTCGCTCGCCGAGATCAACCCGCTGATCCTCACGCAGGACGGGCGCGTCGTCGCGCTCGACGCGAAGCTCAACTTCGACAGCAACGCGCTGTTCCGCCATCCGGACATCGTCGAGATGCGCGACCTCGACGAGGAGGATCCCGCCGAGATCGAGGCGTCGAAGTTCGACCTGTCGTACATCTCGCTCGACGGCGACATCGGCTGCCTCGTCAACGGCGCCGGCCTCGCGATGGCGACGATGGACACGATCAAGCTCTACGGCGGCGAGCCCGCGAACTTCCTCGACGTCGGCGGCGGCGCGACGGCCGAGAAGGTGACCGAGGCGTTCAAGATCATGCTGCGCAACCCGAAGCTCAAGGCGATCCTCGTGAACATCTTCGGCGGCATCATGAAGTGCGACACGATCGCCGAGGGCGTGGTCGCCGCGTCGAAGGCGGTGTCGCTGAAAGTGCCGCTGGTCGTACGAATGAAGGGCACCAACGAGGACCTCGGCCGCAAGATCCTCGCGGAGTCGGGCCTGCCGATCATCTCGGCGTCGAACATGGCGGAGGCGGCCGAGAAGGTCGTCGCCGCCGCGAAGGGGCGTTGACGCCATGGCGATCCTGGTCGACCGCAACTCCAAGGTGATCACGCAGGGAATCACCGGCAAGACGGGCCAGTTCCACACGCGCATGTGCCGCGACTACGCGAACGGCCGCGCGTGCTTCGTCGCCGGCGTCAATCCGAAAAAGGCCGGCGAGGACTTCGAAGGCATCCCGATCTACGCGACGGTCCGGGAAGCGAAGGAGGCGACCGGCGCGACGGTGAGCGTGATCTACGTGCCGCCGCCGTTCGCCGCCGCCGCGATCGACGAGGCCGTCGACGCGGGCATCGACCTGGTCGTGTGCATCACCGAAGGCATCCCGGTGCGCGACATGATTCGCACGCGCGACCGCATGCACGGGAAGAAGACCAAGCTGCTCGGGCCGAACTGCCCGGGCGTCATCACGCCCGACGAGATCAAGATCGGCATCATGCCCGGGCACATCCACCGCAAGGGCCGCATCGGCGTCGTGTCGCGGTCGGGCACGCTCACCTACGAAGC
>DATBSV010000137.1:0-2937 GCA_036559685.1 Casimicrobiaceae bacterium | reverse complement strand
CGAGCACGCGCGCGAGCGGAATGCGCGCGACGCCCGCGAGCGGATGCGACGGCGCCGCGACGATCACGTACGCGTGCGGCGCGAACGCCTCGGCGACCATGTCCGCGCCTTCCGGCGGGCGCACCATGACCGCGAGGTCCGAGAGATTGTCGGCGAGCCGGCGCAGGAGGCCTTCGCGGTTCTGCACGGTGAGGTCGATGCGCACGCCAGGGTGCGCATGCGTGAACTCGGCGAGCATCCGCGGGAAGAAATAGTCGCCGGCGCTGATGACGGCGACCGACAGCGTGCCGCCTTCGACGCCCTTCAGTCGCGCCATCGCGTCCTCCGCCTCGCGGAACTGCGCGAGGATCGCGGCGCTCTGCGCGACGAGCTCGCGGCCGGCGGCGGTCAGGTGGATGCGCCGCCCGAGCCGCTCGAAAAGAGGCAGTCCGGCGTGACCCTCGAGCTCGCGCACCTGCGCGGAGACCGCGGGCTGCGTCAGGTGCAGCTCCTCCGCCGCCCGCGTGATCGACAGGTGGCGCGCGACGGTCTGGAAGACTTTCAGCTGGCGCAGCGTCGCATTTTTCATAACGTTTAGGTTATGTATGAGACAACAACTTTAACCTATACATTATGCAAACGCGGGTCTACCGTGACGGCATCGCAGTTCGTGCCTTCGCCGGAGACCGCCATGTTCGCCAGGACCGCTCCCCGCCGCCCGACCCAGGTTCGCGTCGTCCGCCAATCCAATCCGGAGCTCGATGCCTACAACCTGGCGTTCGGCGAGCTCGAGCTGGACTGGCACTGGGACCAGTCGATCCTCGACGAAATCGCCGGTATCGCCTCCGAAAAGGAGCGCATCGTCGCGTATCTGCGCGCGCATCGTCCCCACCTGCTCAAGGTCTACGACGCCGAGGCGCTGGCCGAGCAGATCGCCGAGGTGAAGGCTCGGCAGCTCGCCCGCTAACCGGGTCAGCTTCAAGCTCATCGTTCAGGTCCGGGCGACCCACCCTCCTCGGGGTGCCCATTGCTTGCGGTCCGGCTCGCGCCGGACCTTTTTCGGCTTTGGCGCCTGTGTGACCCGCCGGCATTCCCTGCGCGGGCGCTGATATATAAGATACGCCGTACATGCCCGCCGGCGCCGCCGTTCCGAAGAAGATCCCGCTCGCGCTCTCGCCGATCAACGCGACCGCGAGCCTGCGCGACCAGGCCTACGCCGCGCTCAAGCAGGCGATCGTCGACGCCGACATCTACTCGCACCCGGGCGAGGTGAGGATCGACGAGCGGCAACTCGCGCTGTCGCTCGGCGTGTCGCGCACCCCGATCCGCGAGGCGATGACGCTGCTCGAGCAGGAGGGCCTGCTGCGCACGGTCCCGCGCAAGGGCATCTTCATCGTGCGCAAGACCAAGCGGCAGATCGTCGAGATGATCGAGATGTGGGCCGCGATCGAGAGCATGGCGGCGCGGCTCGCGACGCTCAATGCCTCCGACGAGGAGATCGCGGGCCTGCGCAAGATGTTCGACGAGTTCCGCACCTCGGCGCCCGCCGAGCACATCAACGAGTACTCGGACGCGAACATCGCGTTTCATCAGGCGATCATCCGGCTCTCGGGCTCGCACCTGATGGGCCAGACGCTCGAGAACCTGTTCATCCACGTGCGCGCGATCCGGCGCCTGACGATCTCGCAGGCCGACCGCGCGTCGCGCTCGATCGTCGACCACATCCGCATCATCGAAGCGCTCGAGAAGCGCGACACCGAGCTCGCCGAGCGGCTCGTGCGGCAGCACTCGCTCGATCTCGCCGCGTACGTCGAGAAGCACTGCGACTTCCTCGAGTAGCGAAAGGCGTCCGGCTGAAGCCGGACCCACAGGCGTCGCGCGAGGTTGTGGGTCCGGCTTCAGCCGGACGCATTGACCTCGAGCATGATTTTTCCCACGTGCTTGGAGCTCTCCATCAGCGCGTGCGCCTCCGCCGCCTTCTCGAGCGGGAACACGCGGTGGATCACCACGGCGACCTTCCCTGACCCGTAGAGCGGCCACACGCGCTCGCGCAGCGCGTTCGCGATCGCGACCTTGCGCTCGACCGGGCTCGCACGCATCGTCGAGCCGGTCACCGTCAGTCGCTTCAGCATGATCGGCATCCAGTCGGCCTCGACCTTGCTGCCGTGCAGGAACGCGATGATGACCAACCGCCCCTCGAGCGCGATGCAGCGCAGGTTGCGCGGGATGTAGTCGCCGCCGACCATGTCGAGGATCACCTCGACGCCTTTCTTCTGCGTGATCGCCGCGACCTCGGCGACGAAGTCGTGCGTCCTGTAGTTGATCGCGTGCCCGGCGCCGATCTTGCGGCAGAACGCCGCCTTGTCGTCGCTGCCGACGGTCGTTACGACTTTCGCGCCGAATGCCTTCGCGTACTGGATCGCGGTGTATCCGATCCCGCTCGTGCCGCCGTGGATCAGGATCGTCTCGCCCGCGACGAGCTTGCCGCGCTCGAACACGTTGTGCCACACGGTGAACGCGTTCTCGGGGAGACCGCCGGCCTCGAGCAGCGACAATCCGCCCGGGATCGGCAGGCAATGACCCGCGGGCGCGACGCAGTACTCCGCGTATCCGCCGCCGGGCGTCAGCGCGCACACCTCGTCGCCGACGCGCCACGACGTCACGCCCGCGCCGACCACCGCGACGGTGCCCGCGACCTCGAGCCCGAGGATCGGCGAAGCTCCTGGCGGCGGCGGATAGTTGCCCGAGCGCTGGATGCAGTCGGGACGGTTCACGCCGGCGTAGCGCACCTTGATCAGGATATCGCCCGCGCCGGGGGCGGGCACCGGGCCCTCGGTCACATGGAGCACGTCGGGCGGGCCCGGCTCGCGCATCGCGACATGGCGCATGGTCGTCGGAATCGTCATTGGAATTTCTCTCGGAGCGCCGCCTTGGTGACCTTGCCCATCGCATTGCGCG
>DATBSV010000136.1:0-21597 GCA_036559685.1 Casimicrobiaceae bacterium | reverse complement strand
ATGCTGTTCAAGATGGACGTGAAGCCCAACTTCACGGTCGAGAACGAGGCGGTGATCGCGAAGCCGCCGACGGTCGACTTCGGCAAGACGCCGGCCGCGCCGGACAAGAAGAGCTGATCGCTCGCCCGGGCTCGAGCGCGGCGGACGTGAACGAGCGTCCGCCGCGACGCCTCACGCGCATGCGTTCGTTCGTCGCCGCCCCCATCGCTGCCCTGCTGGCCGCCGTCGCGCTCGTCGCGATGCCGGCGCACGGGCAAGCGCCGGCATGGGAAGCCGGCTCCGATGGCCTGCGGCCGGTCCCGGCGCTCTCGGCGCACGTCACCGACCTCACCGACACGCTGTCCGCCGACGAGCGCGCGCGACTCGAGTCGAAGCTCGCGGCGTTCGAGGACAAGACCGGCGCGCAGATGGCCGTGCTGATCGTGCCGACGACGCAGCCCGAGCCGGTCGAGGCGTACGCGCTCCGGGTCGCCGACGCCTGGAAGATCGGCCGCAAGGGCCGCGACGACGGCGTGCTGCTGCTCGTCGCGAAGAACGATCGACGGCTGCGCATGGAGATCGGCTACGGCCTCGAGGGGTTGATCCCCGACGCGATCGCGAAGCGCATCGTCGCCGAGGACGTCGCGCCGAAATTCCGCGAGGGCCGCTACGCCGCGGGCATCGATTCGGCCGCCGACCGCGTGATCGGCATCGTGGAAAAAGGCGAGCTGCCGCCGCCGGAAAAGCGCGCGTCGCAAAAGCGCGGCGGTGCCGCGGGGCTGGACTGGGGCACGATCCTGATCCTCGCGCTGGTCGTGCTGCCCGCGGTCGGCGGCGTGCTCAAGTCGATCTTCGGCAAGCTCGGCGGCGCGACGGTCGGCGGCGCGCTCGCGGGCGGCATCGTGTGGTGGGTGATCGGCTCGATCGCCCTCGCGGTCGGTGCCGCAGTCGTCGCATGGATCGCGATCCTGATCGTCGGCGGCCTGGGCGGCATGATGACGGGCGGCCAGCGCGGCGGGCCCGTGTGGATTCCGACCGGAGGCGGCTGGGGCGGCGGCGGAGGCGGCCTCGGCGGCGGCTGGTCGGGCGGCGGCGGCGGCTTCGGCGGCGGCGGCGCGTCGGGCGACTGGTAGGCGACGCACGATGCCCTGGCGCAAGCCGATGCGATGGTGGCGGCACGCGGTGACCGACGCGGCGGATGCGCGGCGCGCATTCCCGCCCGAGGCGCTCGACCGCATCGAGCGCGCGATCGCGGAGGCCGAGTCGCGCCACGCCGGCCAGATCGTGCTCGCGATCGAGCCCGCGCTGCCGGTGGCGCGCGTGCTCGCGAAGCTCGCGCCGCGCGAGCGCGCGCTCGAGGTCTTCGGGCTCATGCGTGTATGGGACACCGAGCACAACAACGGCGTGCTGGTCTACCTGCTGCTCGCCGACCGCGACGTCGAGATCGTCGCCGACCGCGGCATCCATCGGCACGTCGGTGACGCGGCCTGGCAGGCGATCTGCCACGACATGGAGACCGCGTTCGCGGAGGGCGACTACGAGGCGGGCGTTGCTCGCGGCATCGCCGCGATCTCCGCGGAGCTCGCGCGCGCGTTTCCGAAGGGCGAGGGCGGCGACGAGCTGCCGAACCGGCCGGTCGTCATCTAGGCTGCGCGCCGCCGGGCCTCAGTGCCCGTGCCCGGACTTGTCGACTCCGATCAGGTGCAGCGAGTCGCCGCGCGCCTGGTTGCGCCGGTGCACGACCATCACGAGCGCCATCGTCAAGCTGACGAACACGCCGAACATCACGATCGCGATGTTGACCGACATGCCCGAGCGCACCATCAGCGCGTAGAGCCCGACCATGATCAGGATGCCGATGTTCTCGTTGAAGTTCTGCACCGCGATCGAATGGCCGGCGCCCATCAGCACGTGGCCGCGGTGCTGCAACAGCGCGTTCATCGGCACGACGAAGAAGCCCGCGAGCGCGCCGATCGCGATCATCAGCACGACGGCGATCGGGAGCGAGGTCACCAGCACCATGACGATGACGACGATGCCCATCGCGATGCCCATCGGCAGCACGCGCACGGCATCGCGCAGCGTCACCAGGCGCGCCGCGAGCACCGCGCCGACCGCGATGCCGAGCGCGACGACGCCCTGCAGGTAGGACGCCTGCGACAGGTTGAAGCCGAGGTTGCGCGCGGCCCAGTCGATCACGATGAACTGCAGCGTCGCGCCGGCGCCCCAGAACAGCGTCGTCGTCGCGAGCGAGATCTGGCCGAGCTTGTCGCGCCACAGGAGGTACACGCAGTGCGAGAACTCGCGGATCAGCGCGAACGGGTTGCGGCTGGGCGTGCGGTGGTCGACGCCGGTGTCCGGGATGAACCAGTTGAACGTCGCGGCGATCGCGTAGGCGACCATGATGATGCAGATCGCCGCCTCGGGCGGTGTGTCGATGCCCGTGTCGATCATCGGCAGATCGAAGCCCAGCAGGCCGGTCGACACGCGCGAGCTCACCAGCGCGCCGCCGAGCAGCACGCCCAGGATGATCGAGCCGACCGTCGTGCCTTCGATCCACCCGTTGGCCACGACGAGCTGTTGCGGCGGCAACAGCTCGGTCAGGATCCCGTACTTGGCCGGCGAGTACGCGGCGGCGCCGAGCCCGACGACCGCGTACGCGGCGAGCGGGTGGACGTGGAACAGCATGAGCGCGCATCCGACGATCTTGATGCCGTTGGTGATGAGCATCACCTTGCCCTTCGGCATCGCGTCGGCGAACGCGCCGACGATCGGCGCGAGCACCACGTAGCTGACGACGAAGCTCTGCTTGAGCGCGGGCGTCATCCACGCCGCCTCGTTCATCTGGCGGAGCAGCGCGATCGCGGCGACGAGCAGCGCATTGTCGGCGAGCGAGCTGAAGAACTGCGCCGCCATGATCGTGTAGAACCCGCGCTTCATGACGCTCGCATGACGGCGGGGGGCGGCAACGGCGGCCGGTCGGTGGTGATGCGCTGCAAGCGGGCTCCGCGACGGAACGTGGGCGCGGGACCGCCGCGAACACGATCGGACCCCCGGGTCGGGGGCGAGGCGCGGGCGGCGGGGGCTTTGGTATGATCCCCTTCGATTCCGGTCGCGCGACCGGCGCGTTTATACCACGATTCACGTGGCGGACGCGCGACGCCGGCGCGCCCGCCGATCGAAAGCCCTTGCCGGCACCCCCGGCGGTCAATGCGTCGCTCGCGTCCGTCCCACCTTGGCCCGCCCGCTCTTCGCGCAAATCAACCTCGCCGCTCTGCGCGCGAACGTGAAGCGCGCGCGCGCCGCCGCGCCCGGCGCGAAGATCCTCGCCGTCGTCAAGGCAAATGCCTATGGGCACGGCCTGACGCGCGTGCTGCCCGCGCTCGACGACGCCGACGGCCTCGCGTTAGTCGAGCTCGACGCCGCGTCGATGCTGCGCGAGCACCTGTACACGCGGCGCATCCTGCTGATCGAGGGATTCTTCGAGGAGCGTGAGCTCGCCGAGGTCTCGGCGAGGCGGCTCGCGACTGTGGTGCACAGCGAAGAGCAGGTGCGCATGCTCGAGCGTGCGGTGCTGCCTCGCGCGCTCGAGGTGTTCGTCAAGGTCAACACCGGCATGAACCGGCTCGGCTTCGCCGGCGACGACGTCGCGCGCGTGTGCGAACGCCTCGCGCACTCGCCGTCGGTCGCCGCGCTGCGGCTGATGACCCACCTCGCGCGCGCCGACGACGAGGAAGGGATCGCCGAGCCGCTCGCGGCATTCGAGGCCGCGTGCAAGGGATTGCCTTACCCGCGCTCGATCGCCAACTCCGCCGGCGTGTTCCGCCACGCCGAGGTCGGTGGCGACTACGTGCGCCCCGGCATCATGCTCTATGGCGCGACGCCGTTCCCGTTCGACACGGCCGAGATGCTCGGCCTGCAGCCGGTGATGACGCTGCGCTCGGAGATCATCGCGATCCAGTCGGTCCAGGCGAACGACTCGGTCGGCTACGCGGCGAGCTACACGGCGTCGCGCCCGCACCGCATCGGCGTCGTCGCGTGCGGCTACGGTGACGGCTACCCGCGGCACGCGCCGAACGGCACGCCGGTGCTCGTCGCCGGGCGCAAGGCGCGCCTCGCAGGCCGCGTGTCGATGGACCTGATGACCGTCGACCTGACCGAGATTCCCGACGCGCGCGTCGGCATGCCGGTCGTGTTGTGGGGCGAGGGTCTCCCGGTCGACGACGTCGCCGCCGCGGCGTCGACCGTCGGCTACGAGCTCCTGTGCGCGCTCGCGCCGCGCGTCCGCGTCCACGCGACCGAGGTCGGCCGCGTCGACCTCGAGCTCTGAGCCAGGGCCTGTTGGCGCTACCGGGACGCTCGCGTGACTCATGAAACGGCCGCCATCGAGGCGCACACCGCAAGCCGTAGCCCAACTACGGCGAGGATGTGCAACGATGAGGGCGGCCGTTTCATGAGATCACCCGGAGGGCCCGTGCCTCGCTGGCCGCAGGGCGTTGTTGCTCAGTTGTCGTGTGCTGCGAGCACATGGCCGCCTTCAGGCCTGCGGCCAGCGCGGCACGGGCGCGAGTGCCCCGGTAGCGCCAACAGGCCCTAGAGTACGAGCATGTACACCGTCGTCACCGGCGCCGCGGGATTCGTCGGCGCGAACCTGGTCCGGGCCCTCAATGCGCGCGGCGAGCGCGAGATCCTCGCCGTCGACCGCCTCGACGCGACCGACAAGTTCCGCAACCTCGTCGGCTGCCAGTTCGCCGACTACCTCGACGCCGACGAATTCGCCGCGCGCCTCGAGGACGGCGACTTCGACGGCGACCTCTCGGCGGTGCTGCACCAGGGCGCGTGCTCCGACACGATGGAGCGTGACGGCGCGTTCATGATGCGCAACAACTACCGCTACTCGGCGCGCCTGCTGCAGCACTGCATGAACGAGGACGTGCCGTTCCTGTACGCGTCGAGCGCGGCCGTCTACGGCAACGGCGCGACCTTCGTCGAGTCGCGCGAGCACGAGGACCCGCTCAACGTCTACGCGTACTCGAAGTACGCGTTCGACCAGCTCGTGCGCCGCACGCTCGCCGAGACCGGCGCGTCGATCGCCGGCTTCCGCTACTTCAACGTCTACGGTCCGCACGAGGCGCACAAGGGTCGCATGGCGTCGGTGATGTGGCACTTCTTCCACCAGTTCCGCGCCGAGGGCCACGTAAAGCTCTTCGAGGGCACCGGCGGGATCGCGAACGGCGAGCAGCGGCGCGACTTCGTGTCGGTCGACGACATCGTGCGCGTCAACCTCGATTTCCTCGACCATCCCGAGCGTTCGGGCATCTTCAACGTCGGCAGCGGACGCGCGGAGACGTACAACGCGGTCGCGGCGTCGGTCGTCAACGCCGTGCGCGCCGCCGACGGCAAGCCGGACGCGCCGCTCGACGCGCTCGTCCGCGAAGGCGCGATCCGCTACATCCCATTCCCGCCGGCGCTCCTCGGCAAGTACCAGAACTACACGCAGGCGGACCTCACGAAGCTTCGGGCGAGCGGCTACAAGGCACCGACGATCCCGCTCGACGAGGGCGTGCGGCGCTACGTCGAATGGCTGATGGCGCGCGAGCGCGCCTGATCGCGACACTGGCGTCACGGCCGCGAGGCCCGCGCCCGGGCGCGGAGACCGAAGGCGCGGCCGCAACCGTCGCCACGGGAGTCACACCATGCTTCGCCGCTTCGTCCTCTGCGCGCTCGCGCTCGCCTGCGCCGCCGCCGCGCTGCCCTCGCAGTCCGCCGTCAATCTCAACACCGCCTCGCGCGACGAGCTCGTCACCGTGCCCGGCATCGGGCCGGCGAAGGCGCTGGCCATCGTCGAGCACCGCAAGACGCACGGTCCGTTCAAGTCGGTCGACGATCTCAAGCAAGTGAAGGGCTTCCGCGACAAGCTGGTCGAGCGCCTGCGCCCGGAGCTCACCGTCGCGGCCGCGCCGGCGAAGAGTGCGCCGAAATCGGACGCTGCCGACGCGAAGCCGAAGTCGGGCGCGCCGGCGGCGTCGGGCCGCATCGAGGACCGTCCGCGCAAATGAAGCGCCTGCTGCACATGCGCGCCGCAGCGTTCAGTGCGCGCGACGGGCCGCCCCGAGCGCGCATCGCCCCCTGGGGGGAGGCGCGCGCAAGCGCGCTTCGGGGGGATCACGCGATGCTAGACTTTCCGCAATGCGTCCCACGCTCGAATCCGCGATCGGCAATACACCGCTCGTCCGGCTGACGCGCCTGCCGGGCGCGACGTCGAACACGATCCTCGCGAAGCTCGAGGGCAACAACCCGGCCGGATCGGTCAAGGACCGGCCGGCGCTGTCGATGATCGTCGAGGCCGAGAAGCGCGGCGACATCAAGCCGGGCGACACGCTGATCGAGGCGACGTCGGGCAACACCGGCATCGCGCTCGCGATGGTGGCCGCGATGAAAGGCTACCGGATGGTCTTGATCATGCCGGACAACCTGTCGCACGAGCGGCGCCAGTCGATGACCGCGTACGGCGCCGAGCTGATCCTGGTCACCAAGGAGCAGGGGATGGAGGGCGCCCGCGACCTTGCCGAGAAGATGCGCGCCGAAGGTCGCGGCACGGTCCTCGACCAGTTCGCGAATCCCGACAACCCGCTCGCGCACTACCGCGGGACCGGCCCCGAGCTGTGGCGCGACACGGAAGGCCGCATCACGCACTTCGTCTCCGCGATGGGAACGACCGGCACGATCATGGGCGTGTCGCGGTACCTGAAGGAGAAGAAGCCGTCGATCGTCGTCGTCGGTGCGCAACCGGCCGAAGGCGCGTCGATCCCGGGCATCCGCAAGTGGCCCGAGGCGTACCTGCCGAGGATCTACGACGCGAAGCGCGTCGACCGCGTCGAGCCGGTGACGCAACCGGACGCCGAGGCGACGATGCGGCGGCTCGCGCGCGAGGAAGGCATCTTCGCGGGCGTGAGCTCGGGCGGCGCGTGTGCGGTAGCGCTGCGGATCTCGCACGAGGTGCGCGACGCGACGATCGTGTTCGTCGTCTGCGACCGCGGCGACCGCTACCTCTCGACCGGCGTCTTCGGCTGACATGACGCCGATCCTGGCGTTCGACCTCGAGACGGTTCCGGACCTCGCCGGCATCCGCCGCCTGCAGGGCCTGCCGGCCGACCTGCCCGACGCCGACGTCGCCGAAGGGTACGCGCAGGCGCGGCGCGCGCAGACCGGCAGCGATTTCGCACCGCATCACCTGCACAAGGTCGTCGCGATCGCGTGCGCGCTGCGGCGCGACGACGATCTCAAGGTGTGGTCGGTCGGCGAGCCCGGCGAAGGCGAGGCCGACCTGATCCGGCGCTTCTTCGAGGGCGTCGAGAAGTTCTCGCCTCAGCTCGTGAGCTGGAACGGCGGCGGCTTCGACCTGCCGGTCCTGCACCATCGCGCGATGATCCACGGCGTCGCCGCGCCGCGCTACTGGGATTGGGGCGACGACGACCGCGACTTCAAGTTCAACAATTATCTTTCGCGCTACCACACGCGCCACATCGACCTGATGGACGTGCTCTCGCAGTTCCAGGCGCGCGCCAGCGCGCCGCTCGACGCGATGGCGAAGCTGTGCGGCTTCCCGGGCAAGCTCGGGATGGACGGCAGCCAGGTCGCCGGTGCGGTCGCGCGGGGCGCTCTCGACGACGTGCGGCGCTATTGCGAGACCGACGCGCTCAATACCTACCTGCTCTACCAGCGCTTCCGGCTGATGCGCGGCGAGCTGACCGCCGGCGCGTACGCGCAGGAGATCTCGTTCGTGCGCGAGAAGATCGTCGCGCTCGGCGCGCCGCACTGGCGCGAGTTCCTCGCCGCGTGGGACGCGAACGCGACGGGCGTCGCCTAGCGGGCAGGCGCGGAGCGCCATGAAGATCACCGGCCTCACCGTCTATGTCCTGTCCTCCCCGCTGCCGGAGCCGTTCGCGTTCTCGCAAGGCTGGGTGCGGCAGCGCTCGGCCACGCTGGTCGAGGTGCACACCGACGAGGGCGTCAGCGGGTGGGGCGAGGCGTTCGCGCAGGGCCTCGAGCCGCCCCAGATCGCCGCGACCGTCATCGACAAGGCATTGCGACCCCTGGTGACCGGCGCGAACCCGCTCGACGTCGAGGTCCTCTGGCACCGGATGTACAACATGACGCGCGATTACGGCCGCAAGGGCTCGGTGGTCGCCGCGATCAGCGCCGTCGACATCGCGCTCTGGGACATCGCCGGCAAGGTCCACCGCCTTCCGGTTCACTCGCTCCTCGGCGGCGCATTCCGGACGCGCGTGCAGCCGTATGCGACCGGCTTCTATCGCATTCACGGCCAGGGCGAAGCGGATCGGCTCGCGGACGAGGCGCTGCGCCACCTCGACGCGGGCTTCTCGCACATGAAGGTCAAGCTGGGCTATGGGGTCGACGACGACCTCGCGTGCATGCGCGCGATCGGCAAGGCGATCCAGGGCAAGGCGGTCACGCTGATGATCGACACCAACCACGCCTACGGTCGCGCCGAGGCGTTGCGCCTCGGCCGTGCGCTCGGCGACTTCGACCTCCGATGGTACGAGGAGCCCGTCGCGCCCGAGGACATCCAGGGCTACGTCGAGATGAGGCAGAAGCTCACGATGCCGATCGCCGGCGGCGAGAACGAGCACACGCTGTTCGGTTACCGCGAGCTCCTCGGTGCGCACGCGGTCGACATCGCGCAACCCGACGTCGGCTCGTGCGGCGGCATTACGGCGGCCCGTCACATCATCGCGCTCGCGCATGCCCATGGCATCCAGGTCAACCCGCACGTGTGGGGCTCGGCCGTCTCGCAGGCGGCGTCGCTGCAGCTGATCGCCGCGGTCCCGGTCACCCACCATTCGCTGTACGCGGAGGCGCCGATCCTCGAGTACGACCGCTCGTCGCATCCGTTCCGCGAGCTGCTGGTCGACCATCCGGTGCGACAGGTCGACGGGTGGGTCGACGTTCCCGCGCGGCCCGGCCTCGGGGTCGAGGTCGACCGCGCCGTTCTCGACCGTTATCGCGTGTGACGAGGCGGCGGTTCCGCTAGGCGCGAAGGATTGGCAGCGTCTCGTAGCGCGCGCCGAGCACCGCGCGCGAATCGCCCGCCCACCACCCGTCGAGCACGGTCGCGTAGACCTGCCGGAAGTCGATCGCATGCGCGAGGTTGCCGTCGCCGACGCGATCGAGCGACGGCGTCGCGCCATAGAGCCCGCCAGCGACGCGCCCGCCGAGCGCGAAGTGAACGCTCGCCGTGCCGTGGTCGGTGCCGCCCGACTGATTCTCCTTCGGGCGACGGCCGAACTCCGCATAGGTGACGACGAGCGTGCGCTCCCAGCGCCCGATCTCGCGCAGCGCGGCCTCGAGCGCGACGAGGCCCTGCGCCAGGTCGCCGAGCAACCGCGCCTGCGTCGGCGCCTGGTTGGCGTGCGTGTCGAAGCTGCCGAGCGACAGGTGCACGACGGCGACACCGGCCTCGTTCGCGACGACGCGCGCGGCGGTCTTGACGGCGTTGCCGAACGGAGTCGTCGGGAACGTCGTCGTGAACGCGTGGTCGCCGTCGAGATGCGCGGCGGCCTGCACGATGTCGCCCTCGGTCTTCAGGATGTGCGTAAGCGCGGCATTGCGGCGCTCGCCCGCCGGCGCGGCAAGCTTCGCGCGGCGCAGGAACTGCTCGGGGTTCGCGAGCGCGATCGCGCGCGTGCCGCCGCCGGCGAGCGGGCCGAGGTCGTTGCCGCCGATCACCACGCCGTCTGCGGCGAAGCTGGCGGGGACGGGGCGTTTACCGAATGCGCGCGCGAGCCAGCCGTCGGCGAGCACCTGGTCGCTGCGCGACGCGGTCTCCCAGATCTCGATCGAGCGGAAGTGCGACAGGTTCGGATCGGGATAGCCCACGCCTTGCAGGATCGCGAGCTGGCGGCGCTCCCAAAGCGGCACGAGCGGCGCGAGCGACGGATGCAGAGCCGCGCGGTCGGTCAGGCGAACGGCGCCATCGCGCCCGATGGCGAGCCGCGGTCGCAGGCGCGCATACCCGGGATCGTCGATCGGGATCAGCGTGTTGAGCCCGTCGTTCCCGCCCTTGAGCTCGACCAGCACGAGCAGGTTGCGGTACGGCGCGCCGTCGGGCGCGGCCGCGAACGCGACGCTGGCACGGAGGCCGAGCGCGCCGAAGGCCGCGGCGGCCGCACCGCCCTTGAGGATGTCGCGTCGCGTGGTCATTTGAGCTGGTAGACCGGGTCGAGCATCGTGAGGCGCACGAACGCGAGCGCGTCCGCGTCCTGGGGAATCGACGCGCCGCTGCCCGCGGGCGCAATCGGGAGCAGCACCGTCTGCGCGTTGCGACGCTTCGCCGCCGGCGTATCGCCGGGCATCGACGCGATGAAGCGCGTGGCCGAGAATGCGAGCTCGCGGAACGCGCGGTCGAGCGCTCGCGCGATCCGGAGCTGCCGGGCACGCGCATCCTCGTCGGCGTTGGCGTCGGTGCCGATCGGCGGCGCCGGCGTGAGGAGCGCGCGGGACGCGGGCAACGCGGGCGAAGCGGTCATCGCGCGCATCGTGCGCGATTCCTCGTAGCGCGAGATCGACTCGACGAACTGCTTCCGCGCGAGCAGCGTCGAGCTGTCGATCCACGCCTCGCCGCCGCGCCAGCCCTTGACGTTGGGCGGCGAGAACAGGTTCTGGCCCATGCCGGCTGCCGCGAGCGCGAACGGCACCGCGTCGTCGGGCGCGACCTCGAGCGAGCGCAACGTTCCGACGACGAGCTCGATCGGGCTCTTGACCAGCACGCCGCGGTTGTCCTGCGACCAGAACGCGTCGCTGTTCAGGAGCTTGGACAGTGCGACCGGGGTCCGGTAGCCGGAGCGGCGGAAATCAGCGGCGATCCGACGCACGTTCGCCTCGTCCGGATCGGGCGACACGAACTCGCGCCACAGCTTCGCCACGATCAGCTCGGCGGTCTCCGGGCGCTCGAGCAGGATGTCGAGGACGGCGTCGCCGTCGAAGCGGCCGGTGCGGCCGAGGATCGTCTTCTCGCCCGGATCGTGCATTGCGCGCCGGAACACGAACGTCCCGGTGCCGCGCTCGAGGCTCCAGCCCGAGAACGCGCGCGCGGCTTCCTTGACGTCGCGCTCGTTGTAGTGACCTTCGCCGAGCGTGAAGAGCTCCATCACCTCGCGCGCGAAGTTCTCGTTCGGCGCGCCGCGCCGGTTGCGCACGCCGTCGAGGTAGAGCAGCATCGCGGCGTCCTTCGAGGCCGCGTGCAGCAGCGCGCCGAAGTCGCCGAGCGCGTAGCGGCGGAGCGTCGCATTCTGCCGGTACATGAGCTTCGCCGAGCGCACCTTCTGCTGGCTCGACACGAAGTGGTTGTGCCAGAACAGCGTCATGCGCTCGGCCAGCGGCGACTCCGTCGCGAGCATCTCGCGCATCCACCATCCGCGCATCTCGAGCCCGAGGCGCACCTGCTCGCGGATGTACGCGCGGCGCTCCTCGTTCGTCGCGCCGTCGGGCGGTGCGCCGATCGGCGCGTCGTCGGTCAGCGCGGCCGGCGGGACCGTGACCGGTATCGAGCGCGGCGACGCGAGCACGCGCGCGACCGCGCTCTCGCGATCGAGCGGCGCATAGCGCGCGATCTCCGCCGCGGTCGGTCCGAAGCCGGTGCGCGCGAGCAGGTGGCGGGCGCCGTCCTCGCCGATCGGCGGGCCGGCGTGCGCCAGGGTGGCGGCGAGCAACGAAACGGCGAGCGTCGAGGAAAGGCGGGTCATCACGCGCTCCACAACGGGTCGGGGACGAAGGCTGTTGACCGATCGTGCAACGAACGCCGCGGGACAGGGGTAACCGGTTGTAACCGATACGAAGGCAGTTGTGGGTCCGGCTTCAGCCGGACGTCTTTCAGATCGACAACTCCCCTCGAGCGATCTCGACGACCCGCCCCGACACGCGGATACGGCGGTCGGCCGTCACCTCGAGCCCCAGCCGGCACGGCCGGCCGACCGCCTCGCCCTGGTCGACCGTGAGCTTCTGCGGGAGCGTCGCGCCGGTGACCAGCAGCCAGCCGCCCAGGTTCGCGCACGCCGAGCCGGTGCCTGGGTCCTCGACGACCGACGTGTGCTTGCGAAAGAAGAAGCGGCACAGCACGTGATCGCCCTCGCGCGCGAACGCGTACGCCATCGCGCGGTTGCCGCTGCTCGCGTGCTTCGCGAGCGCCTCCGCAGTCGGCGCGGCGCGTCGGACCGCGTCGAACGATGCCAGCGGGATCACCAGCTGTTCCGAGCCGGTGTCGACCCACAGCGACGTGCCGCGGATGTCGTCGCGCGCGAGCCCGAGCATCGCGGCGAGATCGGCAGGCGACGCCGCCGGCGCGCGATGCTTCGGCGCGTTCGCCTCGAGCGTCCACACATCGCCGTTCGCCTCGACCGGGATGATGCCGGCCTTCATCTCGAGCGTCACGCGGTCGCCGGCTTGCCTGACGTCGCGCACGACATGCGCGGTGCCGAGCGTCGGATGACCGGCGAACGGCATCTCGAACGTCGGCGTGAAGATGCGCACGCGTGCGGTCGCCGACGCGGACGGCAGGACGAACGTCGTCTCGGACAGGTTGAATTGCAGCGCGAGCGCCTGCATCGTCGCGTCGTCGAGGCCGCGCGCGTCGTCGAGGACGGCGAGCGGGTTGCCGGCGAGCGTCGATTCGGCGAACACGTTGACGATGCGAAAGGCATGGGTGGGCATGGAGCGTCTTCAGCCTTCAGTGAGTAGCGAGCGGGCGAGGGCGCGCCACGAGGTCGGCGCGATGCTGGACGGCGTCACGCGATTCGCGTTGGCGAGGCCCGCGTAGTTTCGCGTCATCGCGCGCGAATAGGTCGGGTCGTAGTGCGAACTCAACAGTTCGGCGACGAGCGCGTCGATGCCGCCGCCGTGCGCAAGCGTGCTCCAGCGCGCGAGCGTCTCCTTCCCGTGCAGCGCCACGAGGTGCGCGAGGCGACGGTCCAGCGCGTCGGGATCGGCGACGAAGTGGGCGTACTCCTCCTTGAGCAGCGCCACGCGGTCGTCGAGGCCAAGAGCGACCTCGACACACGGCGCGGCGCGCATCGACGCGAGCATCGCGTCGGGCACCTGCAGCACGCCGATCTTGCGACTTTCGGACTCGACCCACACGGGCTTGGCCGTGTCGAAGCCGTCGAGCGCGACCAGGATCGCCGATTCGAACGCCTTCTGAGAAGGTTGCGGATCATCGGGCAAATCGCCGAGCAGCGAGCCGCGATGCTTCGCGAGCGCCTCGAGGTCGAGCACCTGCGCGCCCTCGGCCGCCAGCGCGCCCAGCAGGCGGCTCTTGCCCGACCCGGTCAGCCCGCACACGACGCGAAAGCGGAATGCCATCGGTCGCTCGGCGAGGCGCGCGACGACGTGCCGTCGCCACGTGCGATACCCGCCGTCGAGCTGGACGGCATGAAAGCCGATCTCGTTCAGAACGTGCACGAGCGAGGCGGAGCGCTTGCCGCCGCGCCAGCAATAGACGAGCGGCGACCAGCCGCGCGGCTGGTCGGCCGCGATCGTCTCGACGATCGTCGCGATGTGGCGCGACACCAGCGCCGCCCCGACCCGCTTCGCCTCGAACGCGCCGGCCTGCGCGTGCAACGTGCCGACGCGCGCGCGCTCGTCGTCGTCGAGCACCGGGGCGCTGATCGCGCCGGGCAGGTGGTCGTCGGCATATTCCGACGGGCTGCGCACGTCGAGGCGGTAGGCATGCGCGGCGACGGCCTCGACGCCGACGGACCGCGGTGCGCGGACGCTCATCGCCGCGTCAGCATGCGCTCGAGCGTCGGCCACGCGTTGTCGAGCAGCTTCGCCTGCGTCGCCTCGGTCGGGTGGATGCGGTCGGGTTGGAACGCGGCGGCATCCTCGCCGAAGCCTTCGAAGAAGAACGGGACGAGCGGCGCTCCCTCGGCCTTCGCGACCTCGGAGAAGAGGTTCTCGAACTGGCGCGTGTACGCCGGGCCGTAGTTCGGCGGCAGCCTCATGCCGATGAGCATCGGCCGCGCACCCGCGGCGTTCGCCGCCTTCGTCATCGCCGTGAGATTGTCGCGCGTCGAAGCGATGCTGCCGCCGCGCAGCCCGTCGTTGCCGCCGAGCTCGATGACGACGATCGCCGGCTTGTGCCGTGTCAGCAATGCCGGCAATCGCGAGCGACCGCCCGCGGTCGTGTCGCCGCTGATGCTAGCGTTCACGACGCGATAGGGCAGCTTGCGCGCGTCGAGGCGCTTCTGCAGAAGATCGGTCCAGCCCACGCCTGGCGGCAGCCCGTAGGCCGCCGAGATCGAGTCGCCGACGACGAGGATGACGGGCGGCTCGGCGGCGTTCGCAAGGAGCGGGGCGAGCGGCAGCGCGGCCGCGGCGGCGAGCGCGGCGAGGGTTCGGCGTCGTGTCACATCCGGTTGCATCTTTGCGGTCCCATTGTAGGCGAACGACGGGGCGGGCCTTCCTCGTCGCATCGCGTAGAATCGCGGCCGCGCCCCTTGAGGGCGCGCTTCGTCGCCGTCCCCTTGCGGCGGCGCGCCGGCAGCCCCATCGTGCCGGCATGAGCCCCTACGCCGAAGGCCCGATGACGCCCCCGCTGCTCCGCGCCGAGCGGCTCACCAAGACGGTGGTGAGCGGCGACGCCCCGCTCACGATCCTCGACGAAGTCACGTTCGACATCGCGCCGGGCGCTTCGGTTGCGATCGTCGGCGCGTCGGGCTCGGGCAAGACGACCTTGCTCGGCCTGCTCGCGGGCCTCGACCGGCCGACCGATGGCGAGGTGTGGATCGACGGCCAGGCGCTCTCGGGGCTCGACGAGGATGCGCGCGCCGCGATGCGGCAGCGGCTGCTTGGCTTCGTCTTCCAGTCGTTCCAGCTGCTTCCCGCGCTGACCGCGCTCGAGAACGTGATGCTGCCGCTCGAGCTCGCCGGGGCCGACGACGCCGCAGCCAAGGCGCGCGAATGGCTCGCGCGCGTGGGACTCGCGAAGCGGACGACGCACTATCCCAAGCAGCTGTCGGGCGGCGAGCAGCAGCGCGTCGCGATCGCGCGCGCATTCGCCGGCGACCCCAAGCTCCTGATGGCCGATGAGCCGACCGGCAACCTCGACGGCGCGACCGGTGCCGAGATCGCCGAGCTCATGTTCCGCCTCAACCACGAGCACGGCACGACGCTGGTGCTGGTGACGCACGACGCCGCGCTCGCGTCGCGCTGCGGTCGGAGGCTGTCGCTGTCGTCGGGTCGCCTCGTCGCGGACGAGATGGCGCACTAGGACTTATCGGATGCGCGACCGGCTCGCTCCGGCGAAGATCCTGAAGCTCGCGTTGCGCATGCTCTTGCGCGACTGGCGCGCGGGCGAGCTCACCGTGCTCGCCGCCGCGCTCGTCCTCGCCGTCGGCAGCATGGGCACCGTCGGCTTCTTCGCCGATCGGGTGAAGTCCGCGCTCACGTCGCAGGCGAGCCTGCTCCTTGGCGCCGACGTGATGATCAGCTCGGACCGTCCGCTGCCCGACGCGTTCGCGCAGAACGCTCGCGCGCAGGGTCTCGACGCGTCGCCGGTCGTCCGCTTCAACAGCATGGTGCAGAAGCCCAGAAGCGATGCGGCGCCGGTGCTGGCGAACGTCAAGGCCGTCGCGCCCGGCTATCCGCTGCGCGGCGCGATCGTGCTCGCCGATGCGGAAAAACCGGAAGGCATACCGGCGAGCGGATCGCCGCCGCGCGGCGAGGCGTGGCCCGACACGCGGCTCGCGCAGCGCCTCGACCTCAAGCCCGGCGACAAGCTTTCCGTCGGCGAGGCGACGCTCACCGTCGGTCCGTCGGTCCAGCAGGAGCCGGAAGTCGCGACGGGACTCCTGTCGACCGGGCCGCGCCTGCTGATCCACGCCGACGATCTCGCGGCGACCAACCTGCTGCAACCCGGCAACCGCGCGACGTGGCGGTTGCTCGTCGCGGAGCCGGTCGGGCGCGGGACGCTCGCCGCGTTCGTGCGCCAGACGAGCGCGGAGCTCAAGCCCGGCCAGCGTCTCGAGAACGTGCGCGACGTGCAGCCCGAAGTGCGCCAGACGCTCGATCGCGCCGAGAAGTTCCTCGGCCTCGCCGCGCTCGTCGCGGTCATCCTGTCCGCCGTGGCGGTTGCGCTCACCGCGTCGCGCTACCTGCGACGACATCTCGACACGTCCGCGATGTTGCGCTGCCTCGGTGCGTCCGAACGGCGGACCCTCGCGCTGTTCGTCGCCCAGTTCGTCGTGCTGGGCATCGTGGCGAGCGCATTCGGCGTGGTGCTCGCGCTCGGCGGCCAGGCGTTGCTGGTGTCGCTGCTCGCGTCGCTCACCGCCGCGCAGCTTCCGGCGCCGTCGATCGCGCCCGGGGCGGCCGCATTCGCTACCGGCGTGCTGTTGCTGTTCGGTTTCGCGCTGCCGCCGCTGATGGCGCTCGCAAGCGTGCCGCCGTTGCGCGTGCTGCGCCGCGACCTGCCGCGTCCCAAACCATCGGCGCTCGTCGCCTACGCGCTCGGAGCGGGCGTGATCGCCGGGCTGATCGGCTGGCAGGCGCAGGACGTGAAGACCGGCGCGATCATGGTTGGCGGCGTCGGCGGGCTGATCCTCGTTGCGGCATTGGCCGCGTGGGTGCTGATCGTAGGCTTGAAGCGCCTGCCGCAGCGTGGCGTGACGTGGCGCTTCGGGCTCGCCAACCTGCGCCGCCGTCCGCTCGCGTCGAGCCTGCAGGTCGCTGCGCTCGCGCTCGGCCTGATGGCCCTGTTGTTGCTGACGGTCGTGCGCGGCGAGCTGATGCGGAACTGGCGCGCCAGCTTGCCGCCCGATGCGCCGAATCACTTCGTCGTCAACGTGCTGCCCGAGCAGGTCGACGGCGTGCGCGCGTCGATGCGTGAGGTCGGCGGTCCCGGCGCCGATCTCTTTCCGATGGTGCGCGGACGTCTCACCGCCGTGAACGGCGCGCCGCTCGACTCGCGCCAGTACGACAATCCGCGCGCGCGGCGCCTGGCTGAGCGCGAGTTCAACCTCTCGTTCGCCGATCGGCTGCCGTCGACCAACCGCGTGTCGGCGGGCACGTTCTGGGGGCCGGGCGCGAAGGCGGATGCGGGTCTTTCGATGGAGGACGGCATCGCCGAGTCGCTGCGGCTCAAGCTCGGCGACGAGCTCACGTTCGACATCGCCGGAGCTCCCGTGTCGGCGCGCATCACGAGTCTGCGCAAGGTCGACTGGGACAGCTTCCGGCCGAACTTCTTCACGTTGTTCCCGCCCGGGGCGCTCGACGGGATGCCGACGTCGTACATGGGCGCCGTCCGCGTGCCCGAGGGCGCGAGATCCGGCGCGTGGGTGTCCGCGCTTTTGCAGCAGTATCCGAACGTGCTGGCGATCGATGTCGGCGACGTGATCCGGCAGGTGCAATCGATCATGGACCAGGTGTCGCGCGCCGTCGAGTTCGTGTTCCTGTTCACGCTGCTCGGCGGACTGCTCGTGCTGCAGGCCGCGATCGCGGCGACGCAGGACGAGCGCCGCTTCGACGCCGCGATCCTGCGCACGATCGGCGCGTCGGCGAAGCAACTCTCGGCCGCGCAGGTCGCCGAGTTCCTCGTGCTCGGCGCGCTTTCGGGCGTGCTCGCGGCCGGTGGCGCGACGGCGATCGGCTGGGTGCTCGCCGACCGCGTCTTCAACATCCCGTATTCGCCGAGCCCGTGGGTGTGGCTCTACGGAGTTCTCGGCGGCGGGATCGTCGTCACGCTCGCGGGCTGGCTCGGCACGCGCAACACCGCGCGCCAGCCGCCGCTCGCGGTCATCCGGCAGCTGGGCTAGTCAGGCGAAATTCATCTTCCGCATGAACGCTGCCCAGCGCGATTCGCCGTGCAGCGGATCGAACAGCGGATCGATCGACGTGTTGCTGAGTCCCGGGTCGCGCTGCGCAAAAGCACGCTCGAGCCACGCGAACGCCTCGTCGGCTTCGCCGCGAAACGCCAGGACTTCGGCGACCTGGTAGGCCGCGTGGTCACCGAACGTCGCGATCAGCTCGTCGGTCGCCGTACGCGACGCCTCGTGGTGGCCCAGCGCGTGGTGGGCGATCGCGAGGGCGACCAGGCGGAATTCGGGGCGGACCTCGCGCATTCCGACCTCGACCGCCTCCTCGGCGCGGCCCGTGAACACCAGCATGACGCTGAGGTAGCAATAACCCAGGCCCGCGTGCGGGTCGAGGTCGATCGCAGTTCGCGCAGCCGCCGCGGCGTCGTCCGTCCGTCGCGCGAACCAGTTCACGAGCGCGCGAACGCGCCACGCGGCGACCGACAGGGGATCGAGCTCGGTGACGCGCTGCGCTAGCTCGCAGGCTTCCTCGCGGCGTCCGCGCCCGACGGCCTGGTAGGCCGCATTGCGCAGGATCTGCGCGCTGTTGGGCGCCAGCTTGAGCGCATGATCGAACTGCGCATCGGCGCCGGACCAGTCGAAGTCGTGCAGGCGCATCACCGCACCGAGCTCGACGAGGGCCTCGGGCAGGTCGGGCTGGAGCGAGAGCGCGCGCTGCGCGGCGGCGCGGGCTTTTTCGTAGCCTTCGTCGACCGGGACGTAACCGTACCCGGCCTGGCGGCTGAAGCCGGCCGCGAGCCCGGCCCATCCGATCGCGAACGATGGGTCGCGTGCCACCGCCTGCTCGAACATCGCGACGCCGCGAGCGACCGAATCCTGGGTCATCCGGTCGACTTGCTGCCGGCCGTGCAGGTAGAGGCGGTAGGCTTCCGCATCCTCGGTTCGCCCCGCTGCGGCGGTCGCGACGGCGGCCTTCGCCGCGACGTTCGCTTTCGCGTCGTTCGCCTCGCCGAGCAACGCTGCGCGCATCTCCTTGACCACGGACTGCGCGATGTCGTCCTGCACCGCGAAGATGTCGTGCAGGTCGCGGTCGTAGGTCTCGGTCCACAGGTGCGAGTCGGTCGACGCTTCAATCAGCTGCGCGGTGATTCGCACGCGGTTCCCGGACTTGCGCACGCTGCCTTCGAGCACGGTCGCGACGTTGAGCTTGCGCGCGACCGTCGGGATGTCGACGTCCTTGCCCTTGAAGTGGAATGCGGAAGTGCGCGACGCGACGCGCAGCCCCTTGATCTTCGCGAGGACGTTTAGGAGCTCTTCCGAGAGCCCGTCCGCGAAGTATTCGTTCTCCTCGTCACGGCTCATGTTGACGAACGGAAGCACGGCGATGGACGGTGTCTCCTTGTCGTGCGACTCGAGCGCCGTTCGCAGCGGCGGGAAGAGCTGCTTGAGCTCCGGGTGACAAAGCTGGAACACCGGCTCGGCGCGCGGCAGGTCCTTGAGCGCGTGCACGCCGAGCGCCTGCATTTCCGCGCCCGCCGGCAGGTGGTCGCGCGCGAGGTCGTGCGTCGATTGCGTGACGAGCGTCTGGCCGCCATGGCCTGCGGCGAGCAGCCGGGCGACGCGGTTGAGCGCGGGTCCGAAGTAGTCGCCGTCGCGATGCTCGACGGCGCCGCTGTTGAGCGCCATGCGGACATGGATCGCCGAGCCGTCGGGCCAGGCCTCGGCGCAGAGCGCCTTCTGCGCATCGAGCGCGGCAGCGAGGCCATCGGGGGCTGCGCCGAACGCGGCGCAGAAGGCGTCGCCGACCGTCTTGAACACGAATCCGCCGTGCGCTTGGATCGCGCGGCGCAGGTGCGCGTCGTGATGCGCGAGCGCCTTCCTCATCGCGGCGGGCTGCGACTCCCAGAGTCGGGAGCTGCCCTCGATGTCGGTGAACAGGAAGGTGACCGTGCCGGTCGGCGGCGTTGCCATCGAGGCTCCGAAGACGCGGCAGCATAGCAAAACCGCTTTGTCGGCGATAATTCCGGCATGGACGCCGGAACGAAGACGCCCTACGAGCTCCTGGGCGGCGATGCCGGCGTGCGCGCGCTCGCCGACGCGTTCTACGACCATCTCGAGCTCGACGAGGCATTCGCGATCGTCCGCCGCCTGTATCCGGCGAAGCTCGACGACTCGCGCGACAAGCTCTACTGGTACCTGTCGGGGTGGCTGGGCGGCCCACAGCACTACGTCGAGCGCTTCGGCCATCCGCGACTTCGCGCGAGGCACCTGCCGTACCCGATCGCGTCGGCGGAGCGCGACGCCTGGCTCGCGTGCATTCGCATGGCCCTCGACGACGTCAAGGCGCCGACGGCGCTCATCGAGCCGCTGATGAAGGCATTTCACGGGACTGCCGACTGGATGCGCAACCGTGACGTCTGAGCTCCTCGACCTGACGGCCGAATCGCTCTCGCGCGGCATCGCGTCGCGCGACTTCTCGTGCCGCGAGGTGATGGAAGCGACGCTCGCGCGCGTCGACCGCGTGAACCCCACGCTGAACGCGATCGTGAGCCTTCGCGATCGCGACGCCGTGCTCGCGGACGCCGACGCCTGCGACGCCGATCTCGCGCACGGGCGCCGGCGCGGCTGGATGCACGGGATGCCGCAGGCGATCAAGGACGCGGTGTCGGTCGCCGGCGTGCGCACCACGCTCGGCTCGCGGCTCGTCGACTTCGTGCCCGCGCACGACGACCTGCTGGTCGCGCGCATGAAGGCGGCGGGCGCGATCGTGATCGGCCGCACGAACTGCCCCGAGTTCGGCCTGGGCTCGCATACGTTCAACGACATCTTCGGCGCGACGCTCAACGCCTACGACGCGACGCGCTCGGCCGGCGGCAGCAGCGGCGGCAGCGCCGTTGCGCTCGCGACGCGCATGCTCGCGGTCGCCGACGGCAGCGACTTCATGGGAAGCCTGCGCAACCCGGCGGGCTGGAACAACGTCTATGGCATGCGCCCGAGCCAGGGCCGCGTGCCGAACTGGCCGCAGGTCGACGCGTACGTGTCGCAGTTGTCGACGTGCGGACCGATGGGGCGCAACGTGCTCGACCTCGCCCGCCTTCTGGACGTCCAGGCCGGCTACGATCCACGCGTTCCGTTGTCGCTCGACGGCGGAGGCGGATTTGCCGATACCGTGCTCGCCGCGACGCCCGACGACGCGCGCGTTCGCATCGGATGGTTGGGCGACCTCGATGGCCATCTCGCAATGGAGGATGGCGTGCTCGCGACCTGCGAGGCGGCATTGCGCCGTTTCGAGGGGCTCGGCGCGACGGTCGAGCCCGTGTCGTCGCCGTTCGACGCGACGCGTATCTGGGAGGCGTGGCTCGTCTGGCGTCGCTGGATCGTCGCCGGGCGCATCGCGCCGTTCCTGCGCAAGCCCGAGCAGCGTGCGCTGGTCAAGCCGGAGGCGTTGTGGGAGGTCGACCAGGCCGAAGGTCTCACCGGCAACGATACGATGCGCGCGAGCGTGGTGCGCACCGTGTTCCACCAGCAGATGCTCGACCTGTTCCAGAGCTACGACGTGCTCGCGCTGCCGACGGCGCAGGTCTGGCCCTTCGATGCGAAGGAACGCTGGCCGCGCGAGATCGCCGGTCGCACGATGGACACCTACCACCGCTGGATGGAGGTGACGATCTACGCGACGTTCGCGGGCCTGCCGTGCATCGCGGTGCCTGCGGGCTTCGGCGACCACGGCTTGCCGATGGGACTGCAGCTGATCGGGCGTCCGCGCGCCGATGCCGAGCTGCTGCGCGTG
>DATBSV010000135.1:0-3942 GCA_036559685.1 Casimicrobiaceae bacterium | reverse complement strand
GCGGTTGCCCTGCGGCGGGCGGCCGCCGGCCACCATCATCGCCTTGTACTGGTCCTCGGGGACGCCGGTCATCTTCGACGCGAGGTTCTGGAACGAGAAGCCGTCGGTCGCGCCGATCTTCGCGAGGAAGTAGATGTTGCCCCCGAGCGCGATCATCCCGTTGTAGTCGCGGTCGAGCACGGCCTGGCGCTGTTCCGGCGTCATCGGGAAGCGCTCGAGGTACGCAGGCTCGCCCGCCTTGAACGCGGCGCGGTTCTCCGCCTTCATCAGCGACATGCAGAACATGTTCAGGTGGTAGCCGAGGCGCGACTGCTCGGCGTCGAACACCGTCGTGCCCGGGATATCCTTGAACGCGTCGTTGTAGTGTTTCATCGCGCGTCAGCTCCAGTAGAGGCGCATCGGGTTGTCGACCAGGAGCTTGTGCTGAAGCGCCGGCGTCGTCGCGATGCCCGGGACGAAGTCGACGAGCTTCCCGTCGTCGGGCATGTGGGTCTTCATGTTCGGGTGCGGCCAGTCGGTGCCCCACAGCACGCGCTCGGGGAACGTCTCGCAGAGCCGCTTCGCGAACGGGACGACGTCGTCGTAGGTCGGCGGTCCGGAGGCGGACAATCGCTCGGGGCAGCTCACCTTCGACCACACGTTCGGGTGCTCGCGCATCAGCTTGATGAAGCGCTCGAATTCGGGGCCGTCGACGGGCTTCTTCACGTCGGGCCGGCCCATGTGGTCGACGACGATCGTGGTCGGCAGCGACGTGAAGAACTCCCACAGCTCGGGCAGGTCCTGCGCCTCGAAATAGACGACGACGTGCCAGCCGAGCGGCGCGATCCGTCCCGCGATCTCGGTCAATACCTCGCGCGGCGTGAAGTCGACCAGCCGCTTCACGAAATTGAAACGCGTCCCGCGCACCCCCGCGGCGTGCATCGCCTCGAGCTCGTGGTCGGTGACGTCGCGCGCGACCGACGCGATGCCGCGCGCCTTGTCGTTCGAATGACGCAGCGCGTCGACCAGCGCGCGGTTGTCGTTGCCGTGGCAGGTCGCCTGGACGATCACGTTGCGCGAAAAGCCGAGAAAATCGCGCAGCGCGAAGAGCTTCTCCTTCGGCGCGTCGCACGGCGTGTACTTGCGTTCGGGCGCATACGGGAACACGTTGGCCGGGCCGAACACGTGGCAGTGCGCGTCGACCGCGCCCGGCGGCGGCCGGAAGCGCGGTTTGGTCGGGGCCGGGTGGAACGGGAGGTAGTCCGCGTCCATCAGTCGAGGTATTTCAGACCGGCCTTCGCAAGCGGCTCGCGCATGCCGTAGAGGTCGAGGCCGAGCTCGCCCGCGGCGAGCCGCGCGCGCTTCGACTCCTCGTTCTTCTCGCGCGCCTCGGCCGCGTCGGCGACCGCGATCGACCGCTCGCGCGGCACGACCACCACGCCGTCGTCGTCGGCGACGATCGCGTCGCCCGGGTTGACGAGCATGCCCGCGCACACGATCGGCACGTTGACCGAGCCGACCGTCGCCTTGACGGTGCCCTTCGCGTGAATGGCTTTCGACCACACCGGGAACTTCATCTCGGCGAGCGTGCGCGCGTCGCGCGCGCCCGCGTCGATGACGAGGCCCTTGCCGCCGCGCGCGCGGAAGCTCGTCGCGAGCAGGTCGCCGAACATCCCGTCGTCGTTGTCGGTCGTGACCGCGACGACGACGACGTCGCCGGGCTCGATCATCTCGGCGGCGACGTGGAGCATCCAGTTGTCGCCGGGATGCGCGAGCACCGTGATCGCCGTGCCGCTGACCGCGGCACCCTGCCACACCGGCCGCATGTACGGCTTCATCAGGCCGGTGCGTCCCTGCGCTTCGTGCACGGTCGCCACGCCCGATTTTCCCAGCCGCTCGACCGCCTTCGCATCGGCGCGCTCGATCGTGCGCTTGACGATGCCCGACTTGCCGAATTCGCTCATCGAAGATTCCTCGTGAACCGGAAATGTTACGCCGGCGCCATGCCCTGGCGTCGCTTCGCGTCGGCCGCCGCCGGCGACGCCATGTACGCCAGCATCGCGCGCACGTCGTCGGGCCGCGCCGACGTCGTCGCCACGCCGCCCGCGAAGATCGTGACGACCTGGATCGCGGGCGGCAGCGGCCCGACGACGTCGATGCCCGGAAGGTGGATCAACTCGGCGAGCTGCTGGAAGCCGAGCTCGACCTTGCCGTCGGCGACCAGCGATCCGACCGGAACGCCGGGCGGCGCCTGCACGATCTTCGGCGCGACCTCGGCCGCGATGCCCCAGCGCTCGAACAACTTCGCGAGGTGAATGCCGCTGGGGCCGGTCGAGTAGCTCAAGCTCCTTGCCGATCGCACCGCGCGTTTCACTGCATCCTCGGTGCGAAGATCCGGATGCGGAGCGCCGGCGCGAACCGCGACCGCGGTTTCCGAGCGAACGAGGTCGATGCGGCTGCCCGCGACGACGTGGCCATCCTGCTCGAGCTTGTCGATGGTGTCGGACGCGAGGACGACCGCGTCGAAAGGCTCGCCCGCGCGCACGCGCTTCGCGGCGTCCACGCCGCCGACCGACTCCAACGCGACCTTGCGCGACGCGCGCGCCTCGTAGCCTGCGGCGAGGTCGGCGAGCACCTGGCGCGTGGCCATCGACGAAATGATCTTCAGCGGAGCGGTCATGGCCGGAACGCGAAAGTGTGCGCCCGGGTGGGGACTTGCGAAACCGCTATTGCTACACTAGCAGTTATGCCGATTGGGCATGGCTTGGCGCGTCCACGTTCGCATGGATATCAAGCAGCTCGAATACTTCGTCGCCGTCGTCGACCTCGGCGGGTTCTCGCGCGCGTCGCGACTGCTCGGCATCGCGCAGCCGGCGATCAGCCGCCAGGTGCGCAGCCTCGAGGTCGAGCTGCGGCAGTCGCTGTTGCGGCGCAATGGCCGCGGCGCGGTGCCGACCGAGGCCGGCAAACGGCTCCTCGACCACGCGCGCAGCATCCTCCAGCAGGTCGAGCGCGCGCGGCGCGAGGTCGACGAGGTCAAGGGCGCGCCGGCAGGACACGTCGTCGTCGGCCTGCCGCCGACGCTCGCGCTCGCGCTGACCGCGACGATCGTGCGCGAGTTCAGGCGCCGCTACCCGCGCGCGAGCGTGAGCATCGTCGAAGGCCTGTCGGTGCACATCCACGACTGGGTCGTCGTCGGGCGCGCCGACGTCGGCGTCCTCTACAACCCGGTGCCGTCGGCCGCGGTCGAGATCCGGCCCCTCGTGGACGAGCAGCTTTGCCTCGTGAGCCGGCGCGAGCCCAGGCGCCAGGCGGCGAGCGTGAAGCTGCGCGATCTGCCCGGGTATCCGCTCATCATTCCGAGCCGCCCCCATGCGATCCGCGCCCTGGTCGACGCACGACTCGCGACGCTCGGCGTGCGCCCGCAGGTCGCGCTCGAGATCGACGCGATCGGCGCGATCCTCGAGCTCGTCGCCGAGGGCCAGGGCCACGCGGTGCTGTCGCGGCGCGCGGTCGAGGCGTCCGATGTCGGCCGGCAACTCGTCGCGCGGCCGATCGTGCAGCCGCCGCTCACCACTACGCTCGCGATCGTCGTCTCGGCCCAGCGGCCATCGACGCCGGTGCAGGACGCCGCGATCGCACTGATCGAGTCGCTGCTGCCGCGCGTGGCGTAGCGATCACGCTTCCGGCCTGCCGGTGTCGACGATGCCGTGCTTCAGGTTCTCGCGCGCCTTTCGCGCGAGCTCGAGGTACCTGCGCTTGTAGGCGTCGAGCTTCTCCTCCTCGAGCTCCTCGAGATCGAGCAGCGCCGTGTGCGCGCCTTCGGTCGCGCGGATCAGCTCGTCGAGCTTGAGGTGCATCGCCTCGGTGTCGCGCATCTGCGTGTTCTGGATCACGAACACCATCAGGAACGTGACGATCGTCGTGCCGGTGTTGATGACGAGCTGCCAGGTGTTGCTGTAG
>DATBSV010000134.1:0-33428 GCA_036559685.1 Casimicrobiaceae bacterium | reverse complement strand
TGGATCTTGACCGGCGGCAGCGCGAGCTCCTCGGCGATGTGGGTGTTGCGGATCGACATCGCCTGGTCGAGCGTCTTGCCCTTCACCCATTCGGTGACGAGCGACGACGACGCGATCGCCGAGCCGCAGCCGTAGGTCTTGAACTTCGCGTCCTCGATCAGGCCGTCCTTGCCGACCTTGATCTGCAGCTTCATCACGTCGCCGCACGCGGGCGCGCCGACCATGCCCGTGCCGACGCCCGAGTCGTCCTTCGCGAACGAGCCGACGTTGCGCGGGTTCTCGTAGTGGTCTAGCACTTTGTCGCTGTATGCCATGTTTCGCTCCTCGAAGCCTAGTGCGCCGCCCACTGGACGGTGTTCAGGTCGATGCCTTCCTGGTGCATTTCCCACAGCGGCGAGAGCTCGCGAAGCTTCGCGATCTTCCGCTTGAGCAATTCGATCGTGTAGTCGATCTCGGCGGGCGTCGTGAAGCGCCCGACGGTGAAGCGGATCGAGCTGTGTGCCAACTCGTCGCTGCGGCCGAGTGCGCGCAGCACGTACGACGGCTCGAGCGACGCCGACGTGCAGGCCGAGCCGGACGACACCGCGACGTCCTTGATCGCCATGATCAAGCTCTCGCCCTCGACGAAATTGAAGCTGATGTTGAGGTTGTGCGCGACACGCCGCTCGAGGTCGCCGTTGACGTAGACCTCCTCGATCGACTCGAGTCCCTTCAACAGGCGGTCGCGCAGCGCGCGGATGCGCTCGCCTTCCTCGGCCATCTCGAGCTTCGCGAGCCGGAAGGCCTCGCCCATGCCGACGATCTGGTGCGTCGCCAGGGTACCGGAGCGCATGCCGCGCTCGTGCCCGCCGCCGTGCATCTGCGCCTCGATGCGCACGCGCGGCTTGCGACGCACGAACAGCGCGCCCACGCCCTTCGGGCCGTAGGTCTTGTGCGCCGAGAAGCTCATCAGGTCGACCTTGAGCGTCGCGAGGTCGATGGGCACCTTCCCCGTCGCCTGCGCCGCGTCGACGTGGAAGACGATGCCGCGCTTGCGGCAGATCTCGCCCATCCCGGCGATGTCCTGCACGACGCCGATCTCGTTGTTCACCATCATCACCGACGCGACGATCGTGTCGGGCCGCAGCGCGGCCTCGAACGCGGCGAGCGACACCATCCCGTCGGGATCGACGTCGAGGTAGGTCGCCTCGAAGCCCTCGCGCTCGAGCTCGCGCACCGTGTCGAGCGTCGCCTTGTGCTCGGTCTTGACGGTGACGACGTGCTTGCCCTTGTCCTTGTAGAAATGCGCCGCGCCCTTCAGGGCGAGGTTGATCGCCTCGGTGGCGCCCGACGTCCATACGATCTCGCGCGCGTCGGCGTTGACGAGCGCCGCGACGTTCTCGCGCGCCTTCTCGACGGCCTCCTCGGCTTCCCAGCCATACGCGTGCGAGCGCGACGCGGCGTTGCCGAAATGCTCGGTGAGCCACGGGATCATCGCCTGCGCAACGCGCGGGTCGACCGGCGTCGTCGCCGAGTAGTCGAGGTAGATCGGAAGCTTCATGGCGGTCCGGCGAGGAGGGTTCAGGCGGTGACCGGCTCGGTCGAGCGCGGGCTGGGCGGACGGTGGTCGCGCATGACGACCGGGCTGCCGTTGGACGGCTCCGTCTGCTGGCGCACGAGCTCCGCGAGCGTCACCGAACGCAGGTACGCGAAGATGTGTGTGTTCAGCCCCGCCCACAGCTCGTGGGTCATGCAACGGCGGTCGTCCAGGCAGTTCTCACGGCCCGCACATTGCGTCGCGTCGATCGGCTCGTCGACCGCGAGGATCACGTCGGCGACGGAGACCGCATCGGCCGGGCGGGCGAGGTTGTAGCCGCCCCCGGGGCCGCGGACGCTGTCCACGAGACCGTGCCGGCGCAGCTTGCCGAACAGCTGCTCGAGGTACGACAGCGAGATCCTCTGCCGCTCGGAGACGGCGGAGAGCGTGACCGGACCGCCGTGCCCGTGCATCGCGACGTCGATCATCGCGGTCACTGCAAATCGACCCTTCGTGGTCAGGCGCATACGTTGACCTTTGCGTCGGCGCCGGGCTCCCCGGGAACCCCGGGGACGAGCCCGACCGGATGGTTGTCCATGCCGAGAACCGGGGAATTTCCCCGAACAATCAGCATTCTACGATTCCCGAATGATTTAGTCAACTATAGGGGCCGAAAGTTCACCCGACGGTTTACCCAAGTGAGCGGTCGATCTGCTGGGGATCGAACCCGTCCGCCACCGCCCGGTCGTCGCCACATTCGACGCCACCCTGCTTCATCACGTCCACCAGCCGGTCGACGCGCGCGTCCGTGGCCGCCGCGTGCTCGAGAAGCTTGTGGATGGCCTGGACCAGCGGGTCGTCGAGCTCCTTGCCGATCGCGTAGGCCGAGAACCCGATCCGCGTCGCCTGCTGCTCCTGGCGCTCGGCATCCTCCGCCGTATGGATCCGCGCCGGAATCCCGACGGCCGTCGCCCCGGGCGGAACGTCCCGGACGACCACGGCGTTCGAGCCGACCTTGGCGCCGTCGCCGACCGTCAGCGGTCCCAGGATCTTGGCGCCCGCCCCGACCACCACGCTGCGGCCCAGGGTCGGGTGGCGCTTGCCCTTGTTCCACGAGGTCCCGCCCAGCGTGACCCCGTGGTACAGCGTCGTGTCGTCGCCGATCTCGGCGGTCTCGCCGATGACGACCCCCATCCCGTGGTCGATGAACACCCGGCGGCCGATCGTGGCGCCCGGATGGATCTCGATGCCGGTAAAGAACCGGCCGACGTGCGAGATCAGCCGCGCCAGCCAGCGAAAGCCCGAATTCCAGAGCGGGTGCGAGACCGCCCGGTGCCAGACGAGCGCGTGCAGCCCCGGGTAGCAGGTGAGTACTTCCCAACGTGTGCGGGCGGCCGGGTCGCGCTCGAACACGACGGCGATGTCTTCGCGTAGGCGGTCGAACATGGGTCGAATTCTGACATTGCCGAGTGATTTGCTCAACTATTCGGCCGGCAGGGGCATGGAGGGTCCCCTGCTACACTCCGCCGGCACCCACGACGACCGCCCGGGCAGCGTATTCGGGCGGCGCCTTCCGGAGGATTCCATGCCGCTTCGCCGCCTTGCCGCCGCCGCCTTCGCGCTGGCCGCGCTCCCCGCCTTCGCGCAGGAGATCACCCTCAAGGTCGCCCATTTCTGGCCGCCCAACGCGATGCCGCCGTCGTCGCTGCTCGTGCCCTGGTGCGACAGGATCGCGAAGGACTCGAACAACCGCCTCAAGTGCCAGATCTACCCGGCGATGCAGCTCGGCGGCACGCCGCCGCAGCTGATCGACCAGGCGAAGGACGGCGTCGCCGACATCGTGTGGACGCTGCCCGGCTACACGGCGGGCCGCTACCCGATGATGGAAGTGTTCGAGCTGCCGTTCATGTCGGCGACCGCCGAGGCGACGAGCCAAGCCGCGTGGGAGTACTTCGACAAGTACGCGCGGAAGGAATTTCCCGGCATCCAGATGCTGGTCGTGAACGTGCACGACAACGGCTACGTGCACACACGCGAGAAGCAGGTGAAGACGATGGCCGACTTCAAGGGCCTCAAGATGCGCGCGCCGACGCGGCAGACCAACAAGATGCTCGGCGCGCTCGGCGCCTCGCCGGTCGCGATGCCGCTGCCCGCGCTCGCCGATGCGCTGTCGAAAGGCGTCATCGACGGCTACCTCCTGCCGTGGGAAGTGATCCCGTCGATCAAGGCGCACGAGCTCACCAAGTACGAATCCGAGACCGATCCGAAGTCGCGTGCGCTCTACACCGCGGTGTTCACGCTCGCGATGAACCAGGCGAAATACGACAGCCTGCCGCCCGACCTCAAGAAGGTCATCGACCAGAATTCAGGTGCGGTGGCTTCGAGGATGTTCGGTAAGCAGTGGGATGCGTCGGCGCCGCCGGCGCGCAAGCTCGCCATGGACCGCGGCAACACGTTCTACGTGATTCCGTCCTCGGAGCTCGCGAACTGGGAGAAGGCGACCGCGCACCTCGACGAGGAGTGGGTCAAGGACGTGACCGCCAAGGGCCACGACGGCAAGATGCTGCTCCAAACGGCACGCGACCTCATCAAGAAGTACGAAGGCGCGAAGTAGGCTCCGTTGAACGCTGACGCCGCAACGACGGCGCCACGCGGGCCGCTCGCGCGCGCCGCGGAGCTCTTCGCCTACGCCGGCGGCGCGATCTTCGTCGTGATCGCGATCCTGTCGGTCGGCTCGATCGTGAGCCGCGCGCTGTTCGCCAAGCCGCTGCAGGGCGACTACGAGCTCGTCCAGTACGCCGGCGCGGTGTTCGTGTCGCTGTGCCTGCCGCTCACCCAATTGCGGCGCGCGAACATCATCGTCGACTTCTTCACCGTCAAGGCCAGGCCGTCGACGCGCGCGTGGCTCGACGCGTTCGGCGCGTTCCTGCTCGCGCTGGTCATGGCGGTGCTCGCGTGGCGGCTGGGCGCCGGCACGATCAGCATGCGTGAAGCCGGCGAGACGACGACGATCCTCGGCTGGCCGCTGTGGCATGCGTACGCCGCGATGGTGCCGGGCGTGCTGCTCACGTCGCTGCTGGGATTCCAGAGCGCAATCGGCGACGCGCGCGAGGCGCTCAAGTGAGCCCGCTGCTGGTCGGCGCGCTGCTGTTCAGCGCGATGATCGTGCTGATGGCGGTCCGCGTGCCGATCGCGATCGCGATGTTCGTGCCGGGCGCGATCGGCTATATCGTGCTCTCGGGGTCGATGCCGCTGCTCTCGCACCTCAAGGGCGCGCTCTACGCGCGCTTCTCGGTGTACGACCTGTCGGTGATCCCGCTGTTCCTGCTGATGGGGCAGTTCGCGACGCAGGGAGGGTTGTCGCGCTCCCTGTTCAGGGCCGCCGCGTCGATGGTCGGGCATTTCCGCGGCGGGCTCGCGATGGCGGCGATCCTCGCGTGCGCGGCGTTCGGCGCGATCTGCGGCTCGTCGGTCGCGACGGCCGCGACGGTGGCGCAGGTCGCGCTGCCCGAGATGCGCGCGTACAACTACTCGGGCCGCCTCGCCACCGCCACGCTCGCCGCCGGCGGCACGCTCGGGATCCTGATCCCGCCGTCCGTCGTGCTCGTCGTCTACGCGATCCTGACCGAGCAGAACATCGCGAAGCTGTTCGCCGCCGCGATGATCCCCGGCATCATCGCGACGATCGGCTACCTGATCTCGATCGGCGTCGTCGTGCGGCGCCACCCGGAACAGGGGCCGGCGCTGCCGCGCCAGACGTGGAGCGAGCGCCTCACCACGCTTCGCGGGGTATGGCCGGTCGTCGTGATCTTCTTCGTCGTGTTCGGCGGCATCTACGGCGGAATCTTCACGCCCACCGAAGGCGCGGCGGTCGGAGCGGTGTCGACGTTCGTCGTCGGCCTCGCGATGCGCGAGCTCGGCCTCGCCGGCATCAAGCGCGCGTTCCTCGGGACCGCCGAGACGAGCGGCATGATCTTCATGATCTTCGTCGGCGCGGACATGCTGAACTCGGCGCTCGCGCTCTCGCAGCTCCCGGCGGCGCTCGCCGACACGGTCGCGCACCTCGGCATCCACCCGCTGCTCGTCGTCGTCGCGATCCTGGTCTTCTACATCCTGCTCGGGTGCGTGATGGACGAGCTGTCGATGATCCTGCTCACGATCCCGGTGCTGTTCCCGTCGGTCATGGCGCTCGATCTCTTCGGCCTCAACCCGACCGAGAAGGCGATCTGGTTCGGCATCCTCGTGCTGATGGTCGTCGAGATCGGCTTGATCGCACCGCCCGTCGGGCTCAACGTGTACGTCGTGAACGGGATGGCGCGCGACGTGCCGATGTCCGAGACCTACAAGGGCGTCATGCCGTTCCTCGCCTCCGACGCGGTCCGCGTGACGCTGCTCGTGCTGTTCCCGGGGATCTCGCTCTGGCTCGTACGGTTGATGGGTTGACATGGGACTGGCGCGCACCGTCGCGTCGACGGGCGGCGTGCACCTCGCCGCCGAGCGCTGGCTGCCCCGCGAGGCGATGCGCGCGAACGTCGTGTTCGTGCACGGGCTCGGCGAGCACCGGCGCGCGCGCCCGTACCTGCCGTTCTACGAAACGCTCGCGAGCCACGGCTACGCGGTGCTCGCGTTCGACTTGCGCGGCCACGGCATCTCGCAGGGCCCGCGACTCTACGCGCGCGATTTCGGCGTCCTCGCCGACGACGTGTCGCGCGCGGTGGCGCTCGCGGCGGACGAGGCCGAGGGACGCCCGGTCTTCGTCATCGGCGGCAGCCTCGGCGGCCTGATCGCGCTGTCCTGCGCGCTATCGCCGCACGACTGCCTCGCGGGCGTGATCGCCGGCGCGCCGGCCCTGGACACCACCGGCTCGTCGCCGCGCATGCGCAAGCTCCTGCCGGTGCTGAAGGCCGTCATTCCGCGCGTGCGCCTGAATCCCGGCCTCGACGTGACCGGCATCGCGCGCGACGCGGACGCGCTCGACGACTACCTGTCCGATCCGATGATGCAGATCGGCCGCATCACGCCCGCGCTCGGCGCCGCGACGCTCGAAGGGATCGAGCTCGTGATGCGCCGCGCCGACGATCTGCAGCTGCCGATGATGCTGATGCACGGCCTCGCCGATCGCGTCGTGCCGGCCGACGGCACGATCGCGCTGCACGCCATTGCAGGCGCGAAGGACAAGACGCTGCGCACGTACGACGGGGCGTACCACCACCTGCTGCTCGACGACGTCCGCGACGCCGTCACACGCGACATGGTCGCGTGGCTCGACGCACACATCTAGCGGAACAGGATCGCCGCGACGAGCAGTCCCAGAACCGCGACGACGAACAGTACGGCGTAGACCGTCGTCACCGCGAAGCCGCGCAGGATCGTGCCGCTCCACCGCCCGCCGTAGACGGCGTGCATCGACGCGAACAGCCAGACGACCGCCCACAGCGCGATGGCGATCGTGACGATCGCGAACGGCGCGACGATCATCAGCGCGACCGCGAGCGCGACGAACGCGTGACTGTGCGCGCCGTACACGAGGTGCTCGGCATACCGTCGCGGGCGATCCGGGTAGCGGCGTGCGCGGCCCAGGTAGAGCACCTGGACGAGCAGTGCGAACGCCGGAAGCATCGCGATCAGCGCATAGGGACCGAAGCGCAGCATGCCGTTCACGATCTCGCGCACCTTCTGCTCGCGGTCGAGGCGGTTGAAGGCCGCGATGTGACGCTCGAAGCGCTCGCCGAGGACACCGGTTCCGGTGAGGCTCACGTTGAGCGAGGGGTCGAACGAGAGACCGCTCGGCCCGACGGCGATCGTGACCGGCTCGTTGTCCAGCTGGACGACGGCGGCCTTCTTCCCCGCATCGGCGGGCGCCTCGGCGCCGACGCGCACCACGCCGTCCGGCTCGGCGACCAGGCGCGCCACCGCGAACAGCACGATCGCCAGCACGAGCACGAGGCGCGACGGTCGCACGTAGCGCTTGCGGCGGCCGGCCAGGTACTCGCGCGTGAGGAATCCCGGGCGGAACGCGAGCGCGAACAGCGTGCGCCACATGCGTCCGTCGAACGCGACGTAGCGCCCGGCGGCCTCGCGCAGGAACGTCGTCGCCTTCGGCATCCGCAGCGTCGTCTCCTGCCCGCACGACGGGCAGTACGCGCCCGGCGCGTCCGCGCCGCAATTGCGGCAAGCGACGTCGCCCGGCGGCCGGTCGTCGGCCGGCTCGGCGCGCGAACGGTTTCCCAATGCGATCAGCGAGCGCAGCGCCTTCATCGCGCCCGCCCGATCAATTGGTCGATACGCGCGAGGATGCCGCGCAGGATGTTTACCTCCTCGCGCTCGAGGCCAGCGCGCGCGAACAGGCGCTTGAGCCGCGGCATCAGGCGCCGCGGCATTTCCGGATGCAGGAAGCGCATGTCGATGAAGGTGCGCTCGGCGTGCGCATAGAGCCCCGCGATCGCATCGCCGGTCGCCGGGGCGAATCGCGGCGCCGACCACACGTCGTCGCCGAGCGCCGCGACGCGCGCCTCGTACGCGGCGACCTGGACGGCCGCGGCGAGGTTGAGCGAGCCGAAGTCCGGGTTCGCGACGATCGTCGCCGCCGCCGTGCAGCGCGCGAGAGCGTCGTTCGACAGCCCCGACATCTCGGTACCGAACACGAGCGCGACCTCGCGTCCGGCGCGCGCCGACGCGACGGCGAACGCGGCCGCGTCGCGCGCCGAGCGCACGTCGCCCGCGAACTCGCGCGGGCGTGCGGTGTAGCCGATCGAGCACGCGACGCCGTCGAGGGCCTCGTGGAGATTGCCGACGACACGCGCGGCGTCGAGCACGGCCGTCGCGCCGGCAGCGAACGCAACCGCATCGGGATCGGGGAAGCGCGCGGGCGCCACGAGCCACAGCCGCGCGATGCCCATCGTCAGCATGGCGCGCGCGGCGGCGCCGATGTTGCCCGGATGGGTCGGCGCGACGAGCACGACGCGCACACGGTCGAGTGGGTCCACGATGCCGCGTAGAATAGCGGGATCATGCATCCGATGCTCACGACGGCCGTCAAGGCGGCGCGCAAGGCCGGCACCATCATCAACCGCGGCGCCCGCGACATCGACCTGCTCAAGGTCGATACGAAGGGCCCGAAGGATTTCGTGAGCGAGATCGACCGCGCGGCCGAGACGGCGATCGTGCAGACGCTGCTCGGCGCGTATCCCGACCACGCGATCCTCGCCGAGGAAGGCACGGCCAAGGGCGAGAACGCGAAGGCCGAGCACGTGTGGATCATCGATCCGCTCGACGGCACGACCAACTTCCTGCACGGCTTCCCGCAATACTGCGTCTCGATCGCGCTCGAGCACCGCGGCACGGTGACGCAGGCCGTCATCTACGACCCGGTGCGCAACGACCTCTTCACCGCGTCGCGCGGACGCGGCGCGTTCCTCAACGACCGCCGCATCCGCGTGTCGAAGCGCCAGCACTTGCGCGACTGCCTGATCGGCACGGGCTTCCCGTTCCGAGACGGCAGCTTCCTGGACACCTACCTCGACATGATGCGCGTGATGACCACGCTCACCGCGGGCATGCGGCGGCCGGGCGCCGCGGCGCTCGACCTCGCGTACGTCGCGGCCGGCTGCTACGACGGCTTCTTCGAGGTCGGCCTCAATCCCTGGGACGTCGCCGCCGGCAGCCTGCTGATCCTCGAGGCGGGAGGCCTGATCGGCGACCTGTCCGGCGAGGGCGACTACCTGCATGGCGGCCAGGTCATCGCGGCGAACCCCAAGGTGTTCGTCCAGATGGTCAACGCACTGTCGCCTTTTCGCCCGGCGCTGGTGCGCGCGACCGCCGCTCACGCCCCCTAGGGCAGACAGCCGCCGGGCGTTGGCATACCATCGGCAAAAATGCCGATGTCATGGCATTGATCTTGCAGCGATCAGGGGCTCGGCGTCGTCCGGGTCCTGATCGAAGGGAGAGGTCCATGGTTGCCACAGCCCCGCGGATTCGTCCGACCCGTCCCGCGCTCGCCGTTTTCCTGGCGCTTGCGCTTGCCGCACCCGTGTGGGCGGCCAGCGTGCCCGGATTGCGCGTGATGCTGCATCCGAATGTCGCGACGCGCGGCACACTGCCCGACGCCGTGCACGCGAAGCTCGAACGGATCGCGGGCACGCCGTTGGCGCTTACCGGACGAACACGCACGGGCGCGCTCGAATTGACCACGCCCGGTCCGATCGACGACGCGACCGCCGCGCGCATGGCGAAGGCGCTGCGCGAGGATCGCTCGGTGCTGTGGGCCGAACCGCAGCGCGCGGCGCGACCCGTGACCAAGGCCGCGAACAAGGACGCGCGCTACAACCAGCTCGGCCGGCAACTCATGGTGCGTCTCGCCGACGGCGTCGCCGAGGATTGGACGGCGCTCGCCCCGCGCTTCGCCGCGCTCGTCGGCATGCCGATCGCCGCGGAGCGCAAGGTCGGCAACGTGTGGTTGCTGTCGGTTGCCACCGCCCGCGCGCCCGATGCGCTCAGCGAACTCGCAAAGGCGCTCGAGCAGGACGGCGCCGTGCTCTACGCGGATCCGGTGCGCCGCATGTATCCGCAGCTCACGCCGAACGATCCGCTGTTCCCGGTCCAGTGGTCGCTGCAGAATGCCGTGTCCGGCGTCAACGTTCAGTCGGCCTGGGACGTGCAGCAAGGCTCGGCGGGACTCGCGATCGCGGTCATCGACACCGGCATCGTCGATCATCCGGATCTCGCGGGGCGGGTGCTCGCGGGCTACGACTTCGTGAGCGACCCTGCCGACGCGCGCGATGGCGACGGGCGCGATCCGAACCCGCGCGACGAAGGCGACTGGACTTCCCCGGACGACTGCTTTCCGGGCTGGCCGGGCGCCGACAGCTTCTTCCACGGTCTCTTCGTGTCGGGGCTGATCGCCGCGACCCCGAACAACGGCATCGGCATCGCCGGCATGGACTTCAACGCGAAGATCGTGCCGGTGCGCGCGCTCGCGCGCTGCGGCGGCACCGAGGGCGACGTCTTCGAGGCGATGCTGTGGGCGTCGGGCGTGCCCGTCGCCGGCGTGCCGCCGAACCCGAATCCCGCGCGCGTCATCAACATGAGCCTCGGCGGCTTCGGCGCGTGCTCGGCCGCGGTCCAGGAAGCCGTCGACGACGCGCTCGCGCAAGGCTCGGTCGTCGTCGTGTCCGCGGGCAACGAAGCTTCCGAGGTCATGGACTTCAGCCCGTCGAACTGCAGCGGCGTCATCACCGTCGGCGCGACCAACCTCAACGGCGACCGCACCGGCTACTCGAACTTCGGCACGCGCGTCGACATCTCGGCGCCCGGCGGCGATGGCAGCGACGACACGACGCTCATCGTATCGACGTTCGCGGAGGGCCTCACCGCGCCCGGCGCGCCGACCTACGCGATCGCCGCGGGCACCAGCTTCTCGGCTCCGCTCGTCTCCGGCGCGGTGTCGCTGATGCTCGCGCGCAACGGCACGCTCACCTCGGGCCGCGTCCTGTCGATCCTGCAGGGCACGTCGCGCGAGTTCCCGACCGCCACCAGCTGCCGCGCCGGCACCGTCTGCGGCGCGGGCCTCCTCGACGCGGGCCTCGCGATCGCGAGCACGATTCCCTCGACGCAGATCATCCCGCCCAACGCGGTCCCGATCATCGAGTACTACCGGCCCGACATCGACCATTACTTCATCACGGCGGACGTCAACGAAGTCGCGTTCATCGACACGTTCCTGCGCGACACCTACCAGCGCACCGGCATCGTGTTCTTCGGCTACCTCGACACGTTCCTCGCGCCGCCGGCCGTGCGGCCCGTTTGCCGCTTCTTCGCGGGCGGGAGCATCAACTCGCACTTCTTCACGGCGAGCGCAGCCGAATGCCTGTTCATCCAACAGCGCTGGGCCGGCACCTGGCTCCTCGAGTCGCAGGCGGCGTTCTACATCGAGGTGCCCGACGGCACCGGCACATGCCGCGACGGCACGATCCCGATCTACCGCTTCTTCGACAACCGGCAGGACGCGAACCATCGCCACACGCCGGACCTGTCGGTGAAGCGCGCGATGATCAATCGCGGGTGGGTGCCCGAGGGGATCAACGGCGTGGCGTTCTGCTCGCCCATCTGAGCGGTCGCCGTCCGCCGAGGCGAAACGGGCCCGCGACGGGCCCGTTTCATTGTCGCCGCTACGCCGTCGGCAATCGATAGTCCCGGAACTTCTCGCGCAGCGTCTTCTTCGACAGCTTGCCGGTTGCCGTGTGCGGAAGCTCGTCGACGAAGACGACGTCGTCGGGCAGCCACCACTTGGCGACCTTGCCGTCGTAGAAGCGCAGCATGTCCTCGCGCGTCAGCGACGCGCCCTGGCGCTTCACGACGAGCAGCAGCGGCCGCTCGTGCCACTTGGGATGCGACACGCCGATCACCGCGGCCTCGATCACGGACGGATGGCCGACCGCGATGTTCTCGAGCTCGATCGAGCTGATCCACTCGCCGCCGGACTTGATGACGTCCTTCGAGCGGTCGGTGATCGTCAGGTAGCCGTCTTCGTCGATGGCGCCGACGTCCCCGGTCGGGAACCATCCGTCGGGCGATAGCGGGCTGGACGCGTCGCTCTCGAAGTAGTCGCGCACGACCCACGGCCCGCGCACCATGATGTTGCCTGCGGAGACGCCATCGCGCGGCAGCTCGTTGCCTTCCGCGTCGACCGCCTTCATCTCGACGCCGTACAGCGGCCGTCCCTGCTTCAGCGCCAGCGCCATCCGCTGGTCCGGATCCCAGTCGCGATGCTTGGCCTTCGGCGTGCCGATCGTGCCGACCGGGCTCATCTCGGTCATGCCCCAGCCGTGCTGGACGCGCACGCCGAAGTCGTCGCGCAGCGTCTGCATCATCGCCTGCGGGCACGCCGAGCCGCCGATCGTCGTGCTCTTGAACGTCGTGAACTTGAGGTTGTTCTCCTTCATGTAGTTGATGACGCCGAGCCACACCGTCGGGACGCCCGCGGAAGTCTCGACGCGCTCGCTCTCGAACAGCTCGTAGAGGCTCTTGCCGTCGAGCCCGGGCCCGGGAAAGACGAGCTTGGCGCCGACCATCGGCGCCGAATACGGAATGCCCCACGCGTTGACGTGGAACATCGGCACGATCGGGAGCACGACGCTCTGCGCCGAGTAGCTCTTGGCGTCGGGCATGCAGCACGCCATCGCGTGCAGCACGGTCGAGCGATGCGAGAACAGCGCGCCCTTCGGGTTGCCGGTCGTCCCCGACGTGTAGCAGAGTGACGCCGCCGTGTTCTCGTCGAACTCCGGCCACTCGTAGTCGCCGGACGCCGCGGCGAGCAGCTCTTCGTAACAGAGCAAGTTCTTCAGCGACGACGACGCCGGCATGTGCGCGCGGTCGGTCATCGCGATCCAGGTCGTCACGTTCGGGCACTGCGGCGCCAGCTTCTCGACCAGCGGCACGAACGTCAGGTCGAAGCAGACGATGCGATCGCCCGCGTGGTTGACGATGTAGACGAGCTGGTCGTGGAAGAGCCGCGGGTTGATCGTATGGATGACGGCGCCCATCCCGGACACCGCGTAGTAGAGCTCGAAATGCCGGAAGCCGTTCCAGGCCAGCGTTCCGACGCGGTCGCCGTCCCCGACGCCCAGCCGAGCCAGCGCGTTCGCGAGCCGGCGTGCGCGGGCATGGGCGTCCCGGTACGTGTAGCGGTGGATCGGCCCTTCGACCGTCCGCGAGACGACCTCGGCCTCGCCGTGGCAGCGGTCGGCATGCTGGATGATCGAGGCGATCATCAGCGGCCGGTTCATCATCAGGCCTAGCAGGGGTTCCTCCGGGCGTCTGGTCGTTGTCGATCGTGTTGCACTGCGGCATCGCGCGAGCGCTTGTATCCGCCCACCCGCCTCGCTAGCATCCGCTAGGCATCGCCCCGGCCCGGCCCGATCCGGCGCCGTGACCCACAACGACACCAGGAGGAGCCATGAACGGATCCACGCGCTGCGTCGCGGGGTTGTGCGTCACGATCGCGTGCCTCGCCGGCAACGCGTCGGCGGACGTGAAGGTCGCCTTCATCGATCCGCTGTCCGGTGGCGCCGCCAGCACCGGCATTCTGGCGCAGAAAACGCACCAGTTCTACATCGACGCGATCAACGCGGCCGGCGGGCTCAACGGCGAGAAGCTCGAGCTCCTGTCCTTCGACAACAAGGTCAACCCGCAGGAATCGCTGATCCAGCTGAAGCGCGCGCTCGACGACGGCGCGCGCTACGTCGTGCAGGGCAACGGCAGCTCGGTCGCGCTCGCGATCACCGACGCGGTGCTCAAGCACAACGAGCGCAACCCGGGCAAGGAGGTCGTGTTCCTGAACTACGCGGCCGTCGACCCGGCGCTCACCAACGAGAAGTGCAACTTCTGGCACTTCCGCTTCGACGCCGACGCCGACATGAAGATGGCGGCGATGACCGACGTCATCGCCAAGGACAGGAAGGTGCAGAAGGTCTACCTGATCAACCAGGACTACTCGTTCGGCAAGGCGGTCGCGGCCGCGGCGAACAAGATGCTCGCGGCGAAGCGCTCCGACATCAAGGTCGTTGGCGACGAGCTGCACCCGCTGCAGAAGGTCAACGACTTCTCGCCGTACGTCGCCAAGATCAAGGCGGCGGGCGCCGACACCGTGATCACCGGCAACTGGAGCAACGACATGGTGCTGCTGATCAAGGCGGGCAAGGACGCCGGCCTGAAGGTGAACTGGGAAACCTACTACGGCGGCAGCCCGGGCGCCGTGACGGCGATCGGCGAAGCCGGCGTCGACACGCTGAAGCAGGTCTCCGAATGGCATCGCAACGCGGCGCCCGAGCTCGACGCGACGGTCGCGGCGTTCAGCAAGAAGTACCCGGGCAAGGAGAACGAGTACGCGTACTGGCGCGCGAAAACGATGTGGGAAATATTCGCCGCCGCCGCGAAGAAGGCCGGCTCGAACGACCCGGCGAAGGTCGCCCGGGCCATGGAAGGCATGAAGATGCAGACGTCGCTGGGCGACGTCGAGATGCGCGCCGACAACCACCAGATCCTCCAGCCGCTGTTCGTGTCGACGCTCGCCAAGGGCGTCAAGTACGACAGCGAGGACACCGGCCTCGGGTGGAAGACCGACGCCAAGGTCGACGCGAAGGCAACCGCGCTGCCGACGACCTGCAAGATGGATCGGCCGAAGTAAGGCCGGTGCGCCTCCCCGCGTCCCTCTCCCCGCTGCGCGGGGCGAGGGAGGACTGATGCTCGAGCTCGTCACCGTCTCGCTGCTGAACGGCGTCGTCTACGGCCTGCTGCTGTTCATGCTGTCGAGCGGGCTCACGCTGATCTTCAGCATGATGGGCGTGCTCAACTTCGCGCACGCCAGCGTCTTCATGCTGGGCGCCTACCTGTCGTTCCAGTTCGGCCGGTGGGTGGGCTTCTGGCCGGCGCTCGTAATCGCCCCGCTGGCCTGCGCGCTGGTGGGCGCCGCCATCGAGCGCTACGGCCTGCGCCGCGTCCACCCGAACGGCCACGTCGCCGAGATCCTGTTCACGTTCGGCCTCGCGTACATCCTCGAGGAGATCGTGACGATGATCTGGGGGCGCAACGCGGTCGCCAACAACGTCCCGGCCGCGATCGACTTCCCGTTGTTCACGGTTTTCGGCAGTACGTTCCCGGCGTACAAGAGCCTGATGATGGCGATCTCGATCGCCATGTTCGTGTTCCTCTACCTGGCGCTCAAGAAGACGCGCATCGGGCTCGTCATCCAGGCGGCGCTGACGCATCCGAAGATGGTGAGCGCGCTCGGCCACGACGTTCCGGGCGTGTTCGTGCTCGTCTTCGCGGTCGGCAGCGGGCTCGCGGGGCTCGCGGGCGTGATCGGCGGCTTCATGCTCCTGACGCAGCCGACGCTGGCGCACGCGATCGGACCTATCGTGTTCGTCGTCGTCGTGGTCGGCGGGCTGGGCTCGCTGCCGGGCGCGCTGATCGCGTCGATGCTGATCGGGATCCTGCAGACGTTCGCGGTGGCCGTCGACTATTCGCTGCTCGACCTGCTGCGCACGTTCGGCGTCGCGGTGTCCCGCGCGTCGCCGCTCCACGAAGTGCTCGGCGTCAAGCTCGCGACCGCCGCGCCGATCGTCCCGTACCTGCTGCTCGTGCTGATGCTGATCGTGCGCCCGCGCGGCCTGCTCGGGACGCGCGACGTATGAGCGTGCGGCGGGCGGTCCGATGATCGACGGAGTCGCGGCCGCGGCGCAGCGGCCGGTCGTCGCGTCGTCGCGGCTCGGCGGTTCGCGCACGCGCGCGCTCGTGGCCGCGGTCGTGGCGCTCGCGCTGCTGCCGCACGTGCCCGGGCTCGACTCCGACTACGGACGCTCGCTCCTGACGCAGATGGCGATCGCGGCGGTCTTCGCGCTGTCGTTCAACCTGCTGTTCGGCCAGACCGGGCTCCTGTCGTTCGGGCACGCCGTCTATTTCGGCCTGGGCGGCTACGCCGCGATCCACATGATGCGCGCGATCAACCAGGGCCTGGCGCTGCCGATGGTCGTGGTGCCGGTCGCCGGCGCGATCGGCGGCCTCATCGCCGGCATCGTGTTCGGCGCGCTGACGACGCGCAAGGCGGGGACCATCTTCGCGCTGATCTCGCTCGGCGTCGGCGAGCTCGTCTACGCCGCGACGTTCATGCTGCCCGGGCTGTTCGGCGGCGAGGAAGGCATCACTGCCAGCCGCACGCGCGCGGCGCTCGACCTCGGTTTGCCGCTGCGCACGCAACTCGCCGTCTACTACGCCGTCGCGGTCTGGGCGCTGCTGTCGGCGATCGCGATGTACGCGTTCACGCGCACGCCGGTCGGCCGCATGTGCAACGCAGTGCGGGACAATCCCGAGCGCGCCGAGTTCGTCGGGTACAGCACGCAGCGCGTGCGCTTCGTCGTGTTCGCGGTGGCCGGGCTGTTCGCCGGGCTCGCCGGCGGGCTGCACGCTATCAACTACGAGATCGTCGCCGCGGACGCCGTGAGCGCGGGACGATCGGGCACGGTGCTGATCATGGCGTACATCGGCGGAGCCGCGCATTTCATCGGCCCCGTGCTCGGCGCCGTCGTCATCACCTGGCTGCAGAGCAGCCTGTCGGGCTACACGTCGGCATGGCTGTTGTACCTCGGGTTGTTCTTCATCGCGATGATCCTGTTCGCGCCGTCGGGGCTGTCGGGGCTCGTTCTCCGGCATGCGGCGATCGTGCGCACGCGCGCGTTCGCGGGCGTCCTCGGCGCCTATGCGCTCGCGATCGTGCCGCTCGCGATCGTCGCCGCCGGCATGGTGCTGCTGGTCGAGATGAGCTATCGCCTCGCGACGCAGCCCGAGCTCGGCAGCAGGATGCGCCTGTTGTGGACCACCGTGGACGCCGCCACGGCATGGCCGTGGATCGCCGCCGTCGCGTCGCTGGTCGGCGGCTTCCTGCTGTTCCGGCTCACCTGGCGGCCGATCGGCGCGGCCTGGGACCGCGCCAGGGCGGAGGCCGCCGCGCGATGAGCGCGCCCGCCGCACTTTCGCTCGTCGGCGTCGAGAAGCGCTTCGGCGCGACGACGGTCATCCGCGGCGTCTCGCTGGACATTCCGAGCGGCGAGCGGCACGCGATCATCGGACCCAACGGCGCCGGCAAGTCGACGCTGTTCAACCTGATCAGCGGCCGGTTCGCCCCCACGCGCGGCTCGATCCTCCTCGACGGCGCGAACATCGCCGGCGAGCGTCCTTTTGCGATCAACCGCCGCGGGCTTTCGCGCAGCTTCCAGGTCACCAACATCTTCCCGCGGATGTCGGTGTTCGAAAACCTGCGCTGCGCCGTGCTGTGGTCGCTCGGCTACCGCTACTGCTTCTGGCGCAACGCCGACGCGCTCGCCGACGCGCGCGACCGGGCGACGGCGATGCTCGAGGAGCTCGGCCTCGCGTCGCGCCGCGACCTGCCCGCCGGCGTGCTGACCTACGCCGAGCAGCGGGCCCTGGAAATCGGCATCACGATCGTCGGCGGCGCGAAGACGATCCTGCTCGACGAGCCGACCGCCGGCATGAGCCGCGGCGAGGCCGATCACGCGGTGGCGATGATCCGCCGCGTCTCGGAGGGCCGCACGCTCGTGATGGTCGAGCACGACATGAGCGTCGTGTTCGGGCTCGCCGACCGCATCTCCGTGCTCGTCTACGGCGGAATCATCGCGACGGACACGCCGGCGCGCATCCACGCCAACGCGGACGTGCAGGCCGCGTACCTCGGGACCGCCCCCGATGCTTGAGGTCGACGACGTCCACGCGTACTACGGCAAGAGCCACATCCTGCAAGGCGTGAGCTTCCGCGTCGGCGAGGGCGAGATCGTGAGCCTGCTCGGCCGCAACGGCGCGGGCCGCTCGACCGCGGTCAAGACGATCATGGGTCTCGTCGACCCGGTGGGGCGGATCGCGTTCCGCGGCGAGCGCATCGACGGGCTCCCGCCACACCGGATCGCGCGGCTCGGCCTGGGCTACGTGCCCGAGGATCGCGAGATCTTCCCGTCGCTCACCGTGCGCGAGAACCTGCTACTCGGCACGAAGGGCGCGCGCGCGCCGTCGCGCTGGTCGATCGACGACGTCTGCGCCCTGTTCCCGCTGCTGCGCGAGCGGATGGACGCCCCCGGCGGGGTGTTGTCCGGCGGCGAGCAGCAAATGCTGACGATCTGCCGGACGCTGATGGGCGATCCGGCGCTGATGATGGTCGACGAGCCGACCGAGGGGCTCGCGCCGCAGGTCGTCGAGCGCGTGCGGGGCTTGCTCGAGCAGATCGCCTCGCGCGGCGTGGCAATCCTGCTGATCGAGCAGAAGTTGACGATCGCGCTCGCCATTTCGCACCGCCTGTACGTGATGGGACAGGGCCGGATCGTGTTCGAAGGCAGCGCCCGGGATTTGCGCGACAATTGCGCCGTCCGCGAGGAGTGGCTCGAAGTCTGACCCGGAGGCGATCATCGGCGCCCGATACGAACAGGACGGCCGCGTGGCCGTCATCGCACTCGACAACCCGCCCGTCAACGGGATGGGCCACGAGACGCGCAGCGCGCTCGTCGCCGGCCTCGACCGCGCGAACGCCGACGCCGCGTGCGACGCGATCGTCGTCACCGGCGCCGGCAAGGCGTTCTCGGGCGGCGCCGACATCCGCGAGTTCAACACGCCGAAGGCGAGCGCCGAGCCCGCGCTGCGCTCGGTGATCCGCGCGCTGGAGAACAGCCCCAAGCCGGTCGTCGCGGCGATCAACGGCGTCTGCATGGGCGGCGGGCTCGAGCTGGCCATGGGCTGCCACTACCGCGTCGCGCACGGCGCGGCGACGATCGCCCTGCCGGAGGTGAAGCTCGGGCTCCTGCCCGGCGCCGGCGGGACGCAGCGCCTGCCGCGCGCGCTGGGCGTCGAAGCGGCGCTCAACATGATCGTCACGGGCAACAGCGTGCAGGCGAGCACGCTGCGCGGCACCGGGTTGCTCGACGACGTCGTCGACGGCGACGTCGTGGCCGCGGCGGTGGCCTTGGCACGCAAGGTCGTGGCGGAGAAGCGGCCGCTCAAGCGGCTGCGCGACGTGAAGCTCGACTATCCGAACGCGGAAGCCTATTTCCAGTTTGCGCACAACACCGTGTCCGCTGCCGCGAAGCACTTCCCCGCGCCGCGGAAGTGCGTCGACGCGGTGGCGGCCGCCGTGTCGATGCCGTTCGACGAGGGGCTGCGCCACGAGCGGAAGCTCTTCGACGAGCTCCTGCAGACGCCGGAGTCGCGCGCGTTGCGCCACGGGTTCTTCGCCGAGCGCGCGGCCGCAAGGATCGCGGACGTCCCGGACACGACACCGGCGCGCAGGATCGAGCGCGTCGCGGTCATCGGCGCCGGCACGATGGGCGGCGGCATCGCGATGAACTTCCTCTCGGCCGGCATGCCGGTGACGCTGCTCGAGTCCGACGAGGCCGCGCTCGCCAAGGGCGTGGCGCGGATCCGCGAGAACTACGAGGCGTCCGCGAAAAAGGGCCGGCTGACGCCCGACAAGGTCGAGCGGTGCATGTCGCTGCTCGCGCCGACGCTGAGCTACGAGGCCGTCGGCGACGCCGATCTCGTGATCGAAGCCGTGTTCGAGGACATGGCGATCAAGCTGGACGTGTTCCGCAAGCTGGACGTCGCCGCGAAGGCCGGCGCGATCCTTGCGACAAACACGTCGACGCTGGACGTGGACGCGATCGCCGAGGCGACCCGGCGGCCGCAGGACGTCGTGGGCATGCATTTCTTCAGCCCGGCGAACGTGATGAAACTGCTGGAGGTCGTGCGCGGCGCGAAAACGGCGCCTGACGTGCTGACGACGGTGATGCAGATTGCAAAACGCGTCGGGAAGGTTGCGGTCGTATCCGGCGTGTGCGACGGTTTCATCGGCAACCGGATGCTCGAGCAATACCTGCGGCAGGCGATGTTCCTCGTCGACGAAGGCGCTTCTCCCGCGGAGGTCGACGCGGCGCTGGAGAAGTTCGGCATGGCGATGGGACCGTTCCGCATGAGCGACCTCGCGGGCAACGACGTCGGCTGGCGCATCCGGCAGCGCCGCTACGTCGAGAAGCCTGCTGTTCGCTACTCGCGGATCGCCGACCGCCTGTGCGAAGCGGGTCGCTTCGGGCAGAAGACGGGCGCCGGCTGGTACCGCTACGCTCCTGGACGGCGGGACGCGCTGCCCGATCCTGCGGTCGACGAGATCGTCGATGCGCACCGCAAGGCGATCGGATCGACACCGCGCAGGATCGCCGCGGACGAGATCGTCGACCGCTGCATCCTGGCGCTGGTCAACGAGGGCGCGCGGATCCTGGACGAGCGCATCGCCCAGCGTGCGTCGGACATCGACGCCGTGTATCTCGCCGGCTATGCGTTTCCGACGTGGCGCGGGGGCCCGATGCTCTACGCCGACATGACGGGCCTTTACAACGTGACGCGGCGCATGCAGCAGTTCGCCGCGATGCCCGGTGCCGACGCGGCGTTCTGGACGCCGGCGCCGCTGCTCGCGCGGCTCGCCGCCGAGGGCAAGCCGTTCAACGCTTGAGGAACACGCCATGTCCGACGCCGTGATCGTCTCGACCGCCCGGACCGGCCTCGCCAAGAGCTGGCGCGGCGCGTTCAACATGACGCACGGCGCCACGATGGGCGGGCACGCCGTGCAGCATGCGATCGCGCGCGCGAAGCTCGCCCCGGACGAGGCCGACGACGTGCTGATCGGCTGCGCGCTGCCCGAAGGCGCGACCGGCTGGAACGTCGCACGGCAGATCGCGCTGCGCGCGGGCTGTCCGGTCACGGTGCCAGCGGCGACCGTCAACCGCTTCTGCTCGTCCGGCCTCCAGACGATCGCGCTCGCCGCGCAGCGGATTATCGCGGGCGAGGCCGATGCGATCGTCGCCGGCGGCGTCGAGTCGATCTCGTGCGTCCAGAACGAGCAGAACCGCCACATGGCGCGCGAGCCGTGGCTCGCCGCGCACAAGCCGGAGCTCTACTGGACGATGCTCGAAACCGCGGAGACGGTCGCGAAGCGCTACCACATTCCGCGCGAGCGCCAGGACGAGTACGGCGTGCAGAGCCAGCAGCGCGCGGCGGCCGCCGCGGCCGCCGGCCGGTTCGGCGAAGAGATCGTGCCGATGACGGTCACGATGGGCGTCGCCGACAAGGCGACTTCGAGGATCTACACCGAGGAGGTGACGATCGCCGCCGACGAAGGCATCCGCGGCGACACCACGTACGAAGGCGTGGCGAAGATCAAGCCGGCGCTGCCCGGCGGCTCGGTCGCCGCGGGCAACGCGAGCCAGTTCTCGGACGGCGCCGCGGCGTGCGTCGTGATGAGCGAGAAGGCGGCCGCGAGACGCGGGCTCGAGCCGTTGGGACGGTTCCGCGCGTTCGCCGTCGCCGGCTGCGAGCCCGACGAGATGGGCATCGGCCCCGTGTTCGCCGTGCGCAAGCTCTTCGCCCGGACCGGCCTTGGGATCGACGACATCGACCTGTGGGAGATGAACGAGGCGTTCGCCGTGCAGGTGATCTATTCGCGCGACACGCTCGGCATCCCGAACGACCGGCTCAACGTCGACGGCGGCGCGATCGCCGTCGGGCATCCGTACGGCGTGTCGGGCGCGCGGCTCACCGGGCACGCGCTCATCGAGGGCCGTCGCCGCGGCGCGAAGCGCGTCGTCGTCACGATGTGCATCGGCGGCGGCATGGGCGCGGCGGCCCTGTTCGAGGTGCTCTAGCCGCGACGGCGCCGCTCTAGCCGATCCGCACCAGCTGCTTCCCGAAGTTCTCGCCCTTGAGCAGCCCGATCAGCGCGCGCGGCGCGTTGTCGAGCCCGTCGACGATCGACTCGCGGTACTTGAGCCTGCCCTCGGCGAGATGGCGCGCGAGCCCCGCGAGCGCCTCGCCGTAGCGGTCCTTCCAGTCGAACACGATCATTCCCTGCATGCGGATCCGGTTGACGAGGATCCTCCGCAGGTTGCGGTGCGGATAAGGCTCGGTCAGGCTGTATTCGGCGATCAGGCCGCAGACGACGACGCGCGAGTGGAAGTTCATCATGCCGAGCAGCGCGTCGAGGACCTCGCCGCCGACGTTCTCGAAGTCGACGTCGACGCCGTCGGGGCACGCGGCGCGCAGATCGTCGCGCAGCCGCCCGGCGCGATGATCGACGCACGCGTCGAAGCCGAGCTCGTCGACGACGTAGTCGCACTTCGCCTGGCCGCCGGCGATCCCGACGGCGCGGCAGCCCGCGATCTTCGCCAATTGGCCGACGACGCTGCCGACCGCCCCCGACGCCGCCGACACGACAACCGTGTCGCCGGCCTTCGGCTTCCCGATCTCGTGCAGCCCGAACCACGCGGTGATGCCCGGCATCCCGAGAACGCCGAGGTACGCCGACGCGGGCGCGCGACGCGTGTCGATCGTCGTCAGGTCGTCGCCGCGCGCGACGCCGTGGCTCTGCCACCCGAGCGACGTCAGCACCTTGTCGCCCGCCTTGAAGCGCGCGTCGCGCGACTCGAGCACCTCGCCGACCGTCTGGCCCGTCATCGGCTCGTCGAGCTTCGCCGGCGGCACGTAGGATTTCGCGTCGCTCATGCGGCCGCGCATGTACGGATCGAGCGACAGCCATTCGTTCCTGACCAGCACCTCGCCGTCGGCCGGCGCGCGCAGGGGCGCGTCGACGATGCGGAAATTCTGCTCGGTGACCGGCCCTTGCGGCCGGCTGGCGAGCAGCACCTGGCGGTTCCGCGTCATCGCGACATCGCGGCGAGCCGCGCGAGGTGGTGGTCGGCGTCGCCGAACTGCTGCGCGAGCGCCGTCAGGCGGCGGAACGTGTGGCTGATCTTGAGCTCGTCGCTCATCCCCATTCCGCCGTGCAGCTGGACGGTTTCCTGGCTGACACGCAGGCAGGCGTCCGCGATGCGCACCTTGGCGGCCGACACTACGCGCGCGCGGTTCGCGGGATCCTTGTTCGCGTCGACCGCCGCGCACGCGAGGCTGGCCATCGACCTCGCCTGCTCGAGCTCGATCGCGAGGTCGACCATGCGGTGCTGAAGCGCCTGGAACGCGCCGATCGGTACGCCGAACTGCTTGCGCGTCTTCAGGTAGTCGAGCGTCGCGTCGTTGGCCGAGCGCATCGCCCCAACCGCCTCGGCGCACACGAGTGCCGTCGCGAAATCGATCGCCGCCTCGATCGACGGCAACGCGCCGCCGGGGGAGCCGACGCAGGCGTCGCGGGGAACCTGGACGCCGGCCAGCGCGACGTCGGCCGCGCGCGTCCCGTCGAGCATCCGGAGCGCATGCGTCGTCATTCCCGGCGCGCCGCGGTCGACCACGAACAGACCGATGCCGTCGCGGTCGTCGACGCCGCCGGCCGTGCGCGCAGACACGACCAGCGTGTCCGCGGCGTGCGCGTTCGCCACCGCTCGCTTGATCCCGTGCAGCACGAATCCGTCGCCTTGCACGACGGCCCGCGTGGCGACGTACGCGAGCGCATGACGCGCATCGTCTTCCGCATGCGCGAACGCCATCGTCCGGCGCCCTTCGGCGGCGTCGACGACGAGGCGCTGCTTCTGGGCGTCACTGCCGGCCTCGGCGACGAGCCGCGCGCCGAGCGCGACGGTGGCCAGCCACGGCTCGACGATCAGCGCGTCGCCGATCGCCTCCATCAACGCCATTGCGTCGACCGCTCCGCCACCGAAGCCGCCATGCTCGGCGGGGAGCGTCAGCCCGAGCAGCCCCAAGTCGGCCATCGTGCGCCACACGTCCGCGCTCCATCCGCGCGGCGACGCGACGATCGCCCGCCGTGCCTCGAACGCATAGTCGCGCTCGACGAAGCGCGCGATCGACGCGGCGAGCAGCTGCTGCTCTTCGGTCGGGTCGAAGTTCATGTCGGCGGCTTTAGAGGCCGAGCGCGTGCTTGGCGATGATGTTGCGCTGGATCTCGTTGGAGCCCGCGTAGATCGTCGTCTTGCGCATGTTGCAGTAGCGCCGCGCGAGCGCGCCGAGCAGCGGATCGTCGAGGTCGACGGCGTCGGCGGATGCGACGACCTGCGCCCGCGGGCCGGCCGCCTCGAGCATCAGCTCGGTCAGCCGCTGCTGGATCTCGGTGCCGGTGATCTTCAGCATCGACACCTCGGCGCCGGGCGCCTGCCCCGCGCGCAGGCGGTCGAGGAAGCGCAGGTTGGTGATCGCTAGCGCCATCAGCTCGATCTCGAGGCGCGAGAGCTTGTCGCGGAACCGCCCGTCGTCGGTCAGCGGGCGGCCGTCCTTCGTCTGTCGCGCCGCGAACGCCTTGAGCTGCTCGAGCTCGCGTTTGGACGTGCCGATGCGGGCCGTGTTCATCCGCTCGTGGCCGAGCAAATATTTGGCGACCGTCCACCCCTTGTTCTCGTCGTGCACGCGCTGGTCGACCGGCACCTCGACGTCGTCGAAGAACACCTCGTTCACCTCGTGGCCGCCGTCCATCAGGATGAGCGGGCGCACCGTGATGCCCGGCGTGCGCATGTCGATCAACAGGAACGAGATCCCCTCCTGCCGGCGCTCCATCGACGGGTCGGTGCGCACGAGGCAGAAGATCCAGTCGGCCATGTGCGCGAGCGTGGTCCAGGTCTTCTGGCCGCTGACGACGTAGCGATCGCCCCGCCGCACGGCCGAGGTCTTGAGCGAGGCCAGGTCGGACCCGGAGTTCGGCTCCGAGTAGCCCTGGCACCAGAAATCGTCGCCGCGGTAGATGCGCGGCAGGAACCGTTGCTTTTGCGCGTCGGTGCCGAACTTCAGCAGCACGGCGGCGCACATCGTCAATCCGAATGGGACGAGCGTCGGCGCGCCGGCGTAGCCGCACTCCTCCTCGAAGATGTAGCGCTGCACGACGTTCCAATCCGTGCCGCCCCACTCGACCGGCCAGGACGGGGCGATCCAGCCCTTGTCGGCGAGGATCCGATGCCAGCCCATGAGATCGTCGCGCGACAACGACTCGTAGCGGACGACCTTGTCGCGCATCGCGGCCGGCAGGTTCGCGCCGAGCCACGCGCGGACTTCGTCGCGGAAGGCGCGCTCGCCGGCAGAGTAGTCGAGATCCAAGGACAGGAGCGTGGCGGCGGGAGTTGGTACATTATCGTCGATCCGAGACCGCCGCGCGACGGCGTGGCCGAGGAGCCCCGATGAGCCTCAGGCAGCTATTCGACCTCCACGGCCGTACGGCGCTCGTGACCGGCGGCTCGCGCGGGCTCGGCCTCCAGATCGCGGAGGCGCTGGGCGAGCTCGGCGCGCGCGTCATGCTCGTCGCCCGCAAGCGCGACGAGCTCGACGCGGCGGTCGAGCAGCTCGGGAAAGCGGGCGTCGACGCGACGGCGGTCGCCTGCGACCTCTCCGACGCCGCCGCGATCGCGCCGATGGTCGACGAAGCCGAGCGGGCGCTCGGCGCGATCGACATCCTCGTCAACAATGCCGGGACGACGTGGGGCGCCGCGACCGTGGACCTGCCGCTCGCGGCCTGGCAGAAGGTGATCAACCTCAACCTCACGGCGATGTTCGTGGTGACGCAGGAGGTCGGCAGGCGCTCGATGCTGCCGCGGCGGCGCGGGAAGATCGTCAACGTCGCGTCGATCCTGGGCCTGGGCGGCGGCGCGCTCGACGAGCGGCGGCCCGCGACGCTGGCGTACAACGCGAGCAAGGGTGGCGTCGTCAATTTCACGCGCGCGCTCGCGGTCGAATGGGGCCCGCACAACATCAACGTCAATGCGATCGCGCCGGGCTTCTTCCCGACCAAGATGACGCGCGGCATCATCGAGATGATCGGCGAAGACGCCGCGAACAAGGCGCCGCTCAAGCGCGTCGGCGGCCCCGAGGACCTGAAGGGCGTCGTGGCGCTGCTGGCGTCCGACGCCGGCGCGTTCATCACCGGCCAGATCGTCGCCGTCGACGGCGGCGTGACCGCGAGCTGATGGCGGCGAAAAGCCTTCCCGCCGGAACGCGCCCGGTCGCCGACGCGCACCGCTTCGACGTGGCGTCGGTCGAGCGCTACCTGCGCGAGCACATCGACGGATTCCGCGGCCCGCTGTCGGTCGCACAGTTCGAAGGCGGACAGTCGAACCCGACGTTTCGGCTCGATGCGCCTGACGCATCGTACGTGCTGCGCCGCAAGCCCCCCGGCAAGCTGTTGCCGTCGGCGCACGCGGTCGACCGCGAATTCCGCGTGATGCGCGCGCTCGCGGGCACGGCGGTGCCGGTTCCGGAATGCCTCTGCCTCTGCAGCGACGAAGAGGTGATCGGCTCGATGTTCTACGTGATGCGCCACGTCGAAGGCCGCGTGCTGTGGGATCCGTTGCTCCCGGGCATGTCGCCCGACGCGCGCGCGGCCGTCTTCGACGACACCAACCGCGTCATCGCGGCGTTGCACGCGATCGATCCCGCGAGCGTCGGCCTGGCCGACTACGGCAAGCCCGGCAACTACTTCGCGCGCCAGATCGACCGCTGGAGCCGCCAGTACAAGGCGTCCGAGATCGACCCGATCCCGGCCATGGATCGGCTGATCGAATGGCTGCCGCACAACATTCCGGCGGGCGACGAGACCGCGATCGTCCACGGCGACTATCGCCTCGACAACCTGATCTTTCATCCGGTAGAGCCGCGCGTCATCGCCGTGCTCGACTGGGAGCTGTCGACGCTCGGCCATCCGATGGCGGATTTCTCGTATCACATGATGGCGTGGCGGCTGTCGGGCGACGAGTTTCGCGGCCTGAAAGGCGCGGACCTCGCGTCGCTCGGCATCCCGTCCGAGCAAGCCTACGTGTCGCGCTATCTCGCGCGTCGCGGGATCGCGAAGCGCCCCGACGCACGCGCGTGGCGTTTCTACATGGCGTACAACATGTTCCGGCTCGCGGCGATCCTGCAGGGCGTGATGGCACGCGCGGTCGCGGGCAACGCCTCGAGCGCGAAGGCGCTCGAGGCCGGCCGGCGTGCGCGGCCGCTGGCCGAGCGCGGCTGGGCCGAAGCCGAGCAGCTCACCGCGTCGTAGCCCGTCGAGGGACACGCATGGATTTCGAGCCGGGACCCAAGGTGCATGAGCTCGCGGGCCGTCTCGCGGCCTTCATGGACGCGCACGTCTACCCGAACGAGGCGCGCTACTACGCCGAGCAGGACGCGGCCGCCGATCGATGGCAGCCGTCGCCCATCGTCGAGGCGTTGAAGCCGCTGGCGAAGCAAGCCGGGCTATGGAACCTGTTCCTGCCCGCCTCCGAGCACGGCGCCGGGTTGACGAACCTCGAGTACGCACCGCTGTGCGAGATCATGGGTCGCGTGCTGTTCGCCCCGGAGGCCTTCAACTGCTCGGCGCCGGACACCGGCAACATGGAGACGCTCGAGCGCTACGGCACCGACGCGCAGAAGCGGCGCTGGCTCGACCCGCTGCTCGAAGGCAGCATCCGTTCGGCGTTCGCGATGACCGAGCCGGCCGTCGCGTCGTCGGACGCGACCAACATCGAGAGCGCGATCGTCCGCGATGGCGACCACTACGTGATCAACGGCCGCAAGTGGTGGACGTCGGGCGCCGGCGACCCGCGCTGCCGGATCATCATCTTCATGGGCAAGACCGATCCGGCGGCGCCGAAGCACCGGCAGCAATCGATGATCCTCGTCCCGCGCGACACGCCCGGCGTCCGCGTGCTGCGCCACCTGACGGTCTACGGCTACGACGACGCGCCGCACGGCCACATGGAAGTCGCCTTCGACGACGTTCGCGTCCCGGCAACCAACATGCTGCTCGGCGAAGGTCGCGGCTTCGAGATCGCGCAGGGACGGCTCGGGCCGGGCCGCATCCATCATTGCATGCGGCTCATCGGGCAGGCCGAACGCGCGCTCGAGAAGATGTGCAAGCGAACCAAGGCGCGCGTCGCGTTCGGACGGCCGATCGCGGAGCAGACGGTGACGCTCGAGCGCATCGCCGACGCGCGCATCATGATCGACCAGGCGCGGCTGCTCGTGCTGAAGGCCGCGTGGCTTATGGACACCGTCGGGAACAAGGCCGCGCGCGCCGAGATCGCGATGATCAAGGTGGCGGCGCCCACCATGGCCTGCCAGGTGATCGACTGGGCGATCCAGGCGCACGGCGGGGCTGGCGTCTGCGACGATTTCGGACTGGCGCGCGCTTACGCGCACGCGCGCACGCTGCGGCTGGCGGATGGCCCCGACGAGGTCCATCGCAACCAGATCGGCCGACTGGAGCTCGACCGCCACTCGACTTGACGCCGAGAGCCGCTATGGTTTGCGAAAGGTGAGCGGCGAACGCGTCGGCGTTCGTCCGCTCCACCGTAGCGCACTCGACCGTTCTCCGACGCCAACGACAACGGGCTCCCGCAGGAGCCCGTTGTCGTTGGCGGAGAGAGAGGGATTCGAACCCCCGTTAGGTTGCCCTAAACCTGATTTCGAGTCAGGCGCCTTCGACCACTCGGCCATCTCTCCGGCAGCCGCAATTATACCCGACCCCCCTCTTCGCCCGCCTTCGCTCCACCTGCCTCGCGCCGGACCGCGCGCCGATACACGACGATCACGAGCGCGATCACCGCGCCCCATTCGAGCACGAGGATCGGCCCCAGCCATCGACGGTCGAGCGCGGGCCAGCCGTAGCGGACGCCGAGGCGCTTCGCGTCGTCGGCGAGATGGCGATTCCAGTCCTCGCGCGTCACCTGGCGGTTGACTGTGGCGACCGATCGCCGCGCGCCGGCCGCGTCGCCCTTGCGCTCCAGCACGAACGCGCGGATGTGCTGGCGTTGCGCAAGACGGGAGCTCGCGATCTCGTGACCCTCCGAGCGCTCGAGCAGCGCGTACGCGTCGTCGAAGCGCTCCTGCGCGAACAGGAGCCGCGCCGCCTCGAAGTCGGCGGCCGCGGCCGACGCCTGGTCGCCGCCGCGCCGGTAGAAGGTCGCGATCTCGTCGAACGCACGGACGGCGCCGTCGTGGTCGCCCGACGCCATGGCCTGATGCGCGGTCGCGAGATGCGCCTTGAGCTCCGCCTCCTCGATCGATGCCGGTTCCGCGCTTCGTACGTCGCTCACGCCAAGAGCGAGCACCGCGATCGTCACGAGCGTCGAGAGGGTTCCCACGCGGCGATTCTAGCGTCGCCAGCGCAACGCGGGCTTCTCGATCCACGCCCAGCTCGCGGCGGCGAGCAGGACGACGACCGGGAAAGCGAGCGCGAACAGCACCAGCGGCGCCACCGGCCCGGTCGCCACGGCAATCGCCTGCTGCGTCGGAAACGCGTAGACGTACAGGCCGTACGATGCGTCGCCGAAGCGCCGGAACATCGCGACGTCGAGCCATGGATGGTAGGCGAGCGTCAGCGTCGCGTACGCGAGCGTGCCGAACATCCCGTAGGGTGCGTAGCGCGACGCCGCGACGAGCGGCAGCGCGGCGACCAGTGCCACCGCGATCACCGGGCTCAACGCGATGCGATCGCGCCACGCGTAGAAGAGCGCGCCGGCGACGAACGTGCCAGCCAGGCGCGGCGTGGTGAACGCCTCGTCGCGCGGCAGGGCTTCGACGAAGGCGCGCGACGTTTCGCCGAGCGCGAACAATGCCAGCGCGAACGCGACGGCGAGCCACGGACGCCTGAGTGCGCCGCAAGCCGCGGCCAGCGCCAGCGCGCCGTAGCAGAAGATCTCGATGGCGAGCGTCCACAGCGAGCCGTTCACCGCGAACGGATACGGATTGCCGGCGAACACGCCGGGCAGGCGATCGACGAGCCCGAAGAAGGTGAGCGTGGTCGCGACGTAGCTCCACGTGTCGCCTGCCGCGAGGTAGTCGGACATCGGAAGCGTGGTCACGAGCGGCCCGAGCACGAACGCGGCGTAGACGACTGCCACGACGTACGCCGGCGCGACGCGCAGCGCGCGCGCCCACGCGAAGTCGCGCCAGCTCCTCGACCGGTCGCAGCTTCGCGCGATCAGGTAGCCGCTGATCGCGAAGAATGCGGTGACGGCGAGGCCACCGAAGTCGAAGTGGCGCTGCAGCTGCGCGAGCGGATCGTGGATCCCCGCGCCCGCGAGCGGCCAGCTGTGCGAGAAGACGACGAGCGTCGCCGCGACGAAGCGCAGCAGGTTGAGGTTGTTCGCGCGACTGCGATCGAGCTCGCCGAGGCGCTTCAGCGACAGCCACGCCGACGCATGCGCATGCGCGTCGCCGGCGAGCGACAAGGGAGGACGAACGACGAGCATCGGGACGATTGCGTCGTCTTCACTGCGGATTGACCACTGCGAAAGACACGCACGAAACGAAACGGTTCAATCGCGCGAGCGATGTCGTCGGAGGGAGACAATGCGCGACGAACGTCGTCCGGCTGAAGCCGGACCCACAATTTCGCTATCGCTATCGCTATCTCGATGCGACGCGCCAGATCGCGTTGCCGACGTCGTCCGCGACGAGCAGCCCGCCGCGCGCGTCGATCACGACGCCCACCGGTCGGCCCCACGCGTCGCCGTCGCTCGACAGGAAGCCGGTGAGAACGTCGCGCGACGGTCCGTTCGGCCGGCCGTTCGCGAACGGCACGAAGATCACCTTGTAGCCCGACGGCGGCTTGCGGTTCCATGAGCCGTGCTGGCCGACGAACATGCCGTTCTCGAATCCTGCCGGGAGCTTCGCGCCGCGAGACGAGACCAGGCCCAGCGACGCGGTGTGCGGTCCGAGCGCGTAGTCGGGCTTGATCGCCTTCGCGACGAGGTCCGGGCGCGGCGGCTCGACGCGCGTGTCGACGATCGAACCGTAGTAGCTGTACGGCCAGCCGTAGAAGCCGCCGTCCTTCACCGACGTCATGTAGTCGGGCACGAGGTCGGGACCCAGCTCGTCGCGCTCGTTGACCGCGGTCCACAGCGCGCCGCTGTCCGGTTCCCACGCCATGCCGTTGGGATTGCGCAAGCCGGTCGCGAACAGGCGCTTGCTCCCGGTGCGCGGATCGACTTCCCAGATCGCGGCGCGGCCTTCTTCCTCGGCCATGCCGTTCTCGCCGATGTTGCTGTTCGAGCCGACCGTCGCGTACAGGCGCGAGCCGTCGCGCGACGCGATCAGGCTCTTGGTCCAGTGATGGTTGCGCGGGCCGGCAGGGAGGTCGGTGACCTTGACGGGCGATCCGGAAAGTCGCGTCGCACCCGGCGTGTACGCGTACCGCGCGATGCCATCGGTGTTCGCGACGTAGAAGTCGTTGCCGACGAGCGCCATGCCGAACGGCGAGTTCAGGTTCTCGGCGAAGACCGTGCGCTGGTCCGCGACGCCGTCGCCGTCGGTGTCGCGCAGCAGCGTGATGCGATTCGCACTCGGCGTGGCCGAGCCCGCCTTCTTCATGAACAGGCCCATGAACCACGCCTTGATGCCCTTCCCTTCCTCGGGCCGCTCCGGCGCCGCGGTCTCGGCGACGAGGACGTCGCCGTTGGGGAGCACGTACAGCCAGCGTGGATGCGCGAGGTCGCTCGCGAAGCGGGTCAGCCGCGTTCCATCGGCCGGGATTGGGGTGCGCTCCGAAGGCCAGCCCGTCGCCTTGGCGACGTTGACGGTCGGTATCAGCTCCTTCTTCGCAGGCGGCAGGACGGGATCCGGCCCGGTGCCCTGCTCGACGGTGAGCTGCGCCACGCTCGTGCAGGCGGCGAGACCCAGGGCAAGCAGGACGACGGTTTCCGAGCGGCTCATGGCAATTGGCGGGTCACGGATGTGGACTGTGGGAACGGAGCGTGGGCGAGCGCGGGTCCGTGCGCCAGCGGACGTCGGCGCGCCCCGACGTCGGCGACTGTCCGATCCGTAGCGCTCGGTAAAACCCCCGAGCGCCGTGTAGGATCTTTCCTACGACGGTGTCAGCCACCCGCAAGTTGCCCCACCGGGGGCCGCCCCCTAGGCTGACGAGTCAAGTCCACTCTGCGCGTCCCATGAGCGACAGCCCTTCCCTCATCCGCGATTTCGCGCACGAGCTGCGTAACGCGATCAGTCCGATCCGCTCGGCGGCGGACGTGTTGCGCGTGCGCGGCTCGGACCCGGTCGTGCTCGACAAGTCGCTCGCGCACATCCGGCGCAGCCTCGACGCGGCGTTGCAGACGATCGACGCGTTCGTCACCGCCGAGCGCGCGATGTCCGGCACGCTTTCGCTCGACACGGGCGCGCACTCGCTCGCCGACCTCATCGACGAGGCGATCGTGCGCATCAAGGCGATCGACGCGCGCGAGACGCCGCGCTTCGTCGTCGCGCCGTTCGACACGCCGCTCTACGTCCACGTCGATCGCGACCAGACGATCGCCGTGATCAGCACGGTGCTCGAGCACGCGCGCGCGGCCTGCGCCGAGGACGGCGACATAAGCGTCACGGTCGAGCGCGAAGCGGGCCACGCGAAGCTCCGCGTTCGATTCCCGACGATCACGCCGACGCCGGACATCGAGGCCCAGTTCGCTACGTTCCGCGCGCCCGCCGGCCTCGGCATGATGGCGCTGCGGACGGCGCGGCAGATCGTCGAGCTCCAGCAGGGCGCGCTTGACTCGACCGAGGACCCCGGCGCGGGCACCCGCGAGATCACGCTCTCGTTCACACGCGGCACGGAACCGCAGGAGGACGCCGGCGCGCCCGCGCCGCAAGCCAACGGCCACGCGTCGCCGGCGGCGCAGGGCAAGACGCCGCACCTTCCGATGACGATCCTGCTCGTCGACGACAACCTCGCGCTGCGCACGAGCTACTCGGAAGCGCTCACCGAGCTCGGCTACGACGTGATCGCGGCCGGCGACGGCGAGGAAGCGATGAAGCTCGCCGAGTCGCGCAAGCCGGACGTCGCGCTGATCGACATCCACCTGCCGACGGTCAACGGCTACCAGGTGGCGCGTGCGCTCAAGAGCAAGGGCGCGACCAAGGCGATCCGGCTCGTGATGCTGTCCGGCATGACGCTCGACGAGACCACTCGGCGCCTCTCGCTCAACGCCGGCTTCGACGACTGCATCGACAAGATGGCGGGACCCAGCGCGCTCGACGCCCTGCTGCACGCCTCGTAATGCCGATGAACGACAAGCTTGCCGAGCCGAAAAGGCACGACGTCAACGCCGACGCGCCCGTCGACGACGCCCTGGGGGCGCTCGCGGCGACAGGCATCGCCGGACTCGACGACATCCTCTACGGCGGCTTCGTCCGCAATCGGCTGTACCTGATCGAGGGCTTGCCGGGCTCGGGCAAGACGACGCTGGCGATCCAGTTCCTGCTCGACGGCCTGGCTCGCGGCGAACGGGTCCTGTATGTCACGCTCTCCGAATCGGTTGACGAGCTCGAAGGGGTCATCCATTCGCACGGCTGGTCGTCCGAAGGTATCGCGATGCGCGAGCTCGCGCCCGCGACGGACAGCCTCAACCCCGAAGAGCGCTACACGATGTTCCATCCGTCCGAGGTCGAGCTCTCG
>DATBSV010000133.1:0-5107 GCA_036559685.1 Casimicrobiaceae bacterium | reverse complement strand
GCTCGGCATCATGCAGGCGTGCATGGACGCGGTGATCCCGTACGTGCACGAGCGCCAGCAGTTCGGCCAGCCGATCGGCGAGTTCCAGCTCATGCAGGGCAAGCTCGCCGACATGTACACGACGATGCAGGCGTCGCGCGCCTACGTCTACGCGGTCGCGCAATCGCTCGATCGCGGCCATGCCGGCACCGCGGCACGCAAGGATGCCGCGGGTGCGATCCTCTACGCCGCCGAGAAGGCGACGTGGATGGCCGGCGAGGCGATCCAGTGCCTCGGCGGCAACGGCTACATCAACGAATATCCGACCGGGCGCCTGTGGCGCGACGCGAAGCTCTATGAGATCGGCGCCGGAACCAGTGAAATTCGTCGGATGTTGATCGGTCGCGAACTGTTCAACGAGACCAAATGACCACAGGCGAGTCGAATCGATTGCCTGTTTTTCATCCGAGAGCCATCGAATGCTGAATGATCCTATTGTGATTGTTGGAGCGGCACGCACGCCGATGGGCGGCTTCCAGGGCGACTTCGCGTCGCTGACGGCGAGCGACCTCGGCGCGGTCGCGATCAAGGCCGCGGTCGAGCGCGCGGGGCTCAAGCCGGCCGACGTCGACAAGGTCATCATGGGGTGCGTGCTGCCGGCCGGCCAGGGCCAGGCGCCCGCGCGCCAGGCGGCGCTGAAGGCGGGGCTGCCGCAGTCGGTTCCAGCCACGACGGTCAACAAGATGTGCGGCTCGGCCATGGAGGCGGCGATGCTCGCGCACGACATGCTCGCATCCGGCTCGCACGACGTGATCGTCGCCGGCGGCATGGAGTCGATGAGCAACGCGCCGTACCTGTTGCCCAAGTCGCGCAGCGGCTACCGGATGGGCCACCAGCAGGTGATCGACCACATGTTCATGGACGGCCTCGAGGACGCGTACGACAAGGGCCGGCTGATGGGAACGTTCGCCGAGGACTGCGCGACGAAATTTTCTTTCACGCGCGAGGCGCAGGACCATTTCGCGCTGACGTCGCTGTCGCGCGCGCTCGCCGCCAACAACGACGGAACGTTCGGCTGGGAGATCGCGCCGGTGACGGTGTCGGGCCGCAAGGGCGACGTCGTGGTCGACCACGACGAGCAGCCGGCGAAGGCGTCTCCCGACAAGGTCCCGACGCTCAAGCCCGCGTTCCGCAAGGATGGCACCGTGACCGCCGCGAACAGCTCGTCGATCTCGGACGGCGCCGCGGCGCTCGTGCTGATGCGCCGGTCGACCGCCGAGAAGCGCGGGCTGAAGCCGCTCGCGGTGATCGTCGCGCACGCGGTGCACGCGCAGGCGCCCGGCGAGTTCACGACCGCGCCGGTCGGCGCGATCGACAAGGTGCACCAGCGCGCCGGCTGGACGCCGAAGGACGTCGACCTCTACGAGGTCAACGAGGCGTTCGCGGTCGTCACGATGGCGGCGATGAAGGAGCACGGCATCCCGCACGAGCGCATGAACGTGCACGGCGGCGCGTGCGCGCTGGGCCACCCGATCGGCGCGTCGGGCGCGCGGATCCTGGTCACGCTGCTCGGCGCGCTGCGCAAGCACGGCAAGCGGCGGGGCGTCGCGTCGCTGTGCATCGGGGGCGGGGAAGCGACGGCGATGGCTGTCGAGCTTGCATGATCGCGCTCGATACGTGGGTGCTGTTCGTCGTCGCGTGCGTCGCTCTTGCGATCACGCCCGGCCCGAACCTCGTGTACCTCGTCGCGCGTACGGTGGCGCAGGGCCGCCGCGCGGGCCTGGTGTCGCTCGCGGGGACGACGACCGGATTCGTCGCGCACGTGCTCGCCGCCGCGTTCGGCCTGTCCGCGCTGCTCGCCGCCGTGCCGATCGCGTACGACGCCGTCCGCTATGCCGGCGCCGCGTACCTCGCGTGGCTCGCGTTCACGACCTGGCGCGACGCGAAGCCGCTGCCGGTTGATCCCCCCGAAGCGGCCTCCGGCCGCCTCCCCCCGGGGGGGCGTGGCGCGCCGACGCCGGGTGCGCTGTTCCGTGCCGGGGTGCTGACGAGCCTGCTGAATCCGAAGGTCGCGCTGTTCCAGCTCGCCTTGTTTCCGCAGTTCGTCGATCCGTCGCGCGGCAGCGTGCTCGCGCAATCGCTGGTGCTCGGTGCGACGCAGATCGCGATCGTCGCCGGTTTCGACACGCTGTGCGTCTTCGCGGCGGCGACGCTGAAGCGCCGCCTCGCGAACGCCGGCCGCTGGGCCGTCTGGTCGAAGCGCTTGCTCGCCGGTGTGTTCGGCGCGCTGGCCGTCAGGTTGGCGCTCGAATCGCGCTCATGAGCGATCGGAGCCTCGCGAGCGTCTACGCGAAGCTCGTCGCCGTCGCGGCGATCTGGGGCGGCACGTTCATCGCGGCGCGCGTCGTCGCGCCGCTGATGAGCGCGCCGGCGGCCGCGCTCTGGCGCTACCTGATCGCGACCGCGGCGCTGGTGGCGTTCACGCTGGCCTACGAGCGCGGATTGCCGCACCTCACGCGACGCCAGTGGACCGGGGTGCTCCTGCTCGGCGCGACCGGCGTGATGCTCTACAACCTGGGCTTCATGGCGGGCATGGAGCGAATCCCGGCGTCGCGCGGCTCGCTGATCGTCGCGCTCAATCCCGCCGCGACGATGCTCGGCGCGGCGATCTTCCTCGGCGAGCCGCTGACGCGCACGCGCGTGGCCGGCGCGATCGTCGCGCTGGCCGGCGTCGTCCTGGTGCTCGGGCACGGCAACCCGCTCGACCTGTTCCGCGGCCACGTGGGGCTGGGCGAGCTGTTCATGCTCGGTGCCGTCCTGTCGTGGGCGGCGTACACGCTGATCGGCAAGCGCGTGCTCGTCGATCTCTCGCCGCTCGCCGCCACGACGTACGCGTCGATCTGCGGGACGGCGATGCTCGCGGCGTTGACCGCGGCGACGGGCAACCTCGCGCTGCCGCCGCCGACGTGGCAGGCCTGGACGGCGTTCGCGTTCCTCGGCGTGCTCGGCACCGGCGTCGCCTTCGTCTGGTTCTACCAGGGCGTGCAACGGCTCGGCCCGGCGCGCACCGCGGTCTTCGTCAACCTGGTCCCGGTGTTCGCGATCGCGCTCGGGGTGCTGCTGCTCGATGAGCACGTGGACGCATCGATGCTGATCGGCGGCGCGATCGTGATCGCCGGCGTCTGGCTCCTCAACCGCCCGCAGTCCCCTTCGGCAGCGCCCGCGCCGGCCTGACGATGCTCCTGACCGAAGAGCAGCGGCTCGTCCGTGACACGATGCGTGCCTTCGCGCAGGAGCGGCTCGCGCCGAACGCCGCGCGCTGGGACCGCGAGCACCATTTCCCCCGCGACGAGCTCCGCGCGCTCGGCGAGCTCGGCGCGATGGGCGTGGTGGTCCCCGACCGTCACGGCGGCGCCGGGCTCGACTACGTCTCGCTGGCGTTGACGCTCGAGGAGATCGCGGCCGGCGACGGCGCGACGAGCACGATCGTGAGCGTGCAGAACTCGGTCGTGTGCGGTCCGATCCAAGCGTTCGGCGACGACGCGCAGAAGGCGAAGTACCTCGCGCCGCTCGCGCGCGGGGACGCGCTCGGGTGCTTCTGCCTGACCGAGCCGCACGTCGGCTCCGACGCCGGCGCGATCACGACGCGCGCCGAGCGCGATGGGGATCGCTACGTGCTGAACGGCGTCAAGCAGTTCATCACGACCGGCGCGAACGCGGACGTCGCGGTCGTGTTCGCGGTGACCGACCGCGCGGCGGGCAAGAAGGGAATCTCCGGCTTCATCGTCGACACCTCGACGCCGGGTTATCGGGTGGCGCGCATCGAGGAGAAGATGGGCCAGCGCGCCTCCGACACCGCGCAGATCGCGCTCGAGGACTGCCGCGTGCCGGTCGCCAACCGGCTCGGCGCCGAGGGCGAGGGCTACCGGATCGCGCTCGCGAACCTCGAGGCCGGCCGCATCGGCATCGCGTCGCAGGCCGTCGGCATGGCGCGCGCGGCGTTCGAGGCCGCGCTCGCCTATGCGCGCGAGCGCGTCGCGTTCGGCAAGCCGATCGCCGAGCACCAGGCGGTCAACTTCCGGCTCGCCGACATGGCCGTCGAGATCGAGGCGGCGCGCCAGCTCGTCTGGCATGCCGCGTCGCTGCGCGACGCCGGCGAGCCCTGCCTCAAGGAGGCGTCGATGGCGAAGCTCTACGCCACCGAGATGGCCGAGCGCGTATGCTCCGCGGCGATCCAGGTGCACGGCGGCTACGGCTACGTCGCGGACTTCCCGGTCGAGCGCATCTACCGCGACGTGCGCGTGTGCCAGATCTACGAAGGCACGAGCGACATCCAGCGAATCGTGATCGGCCGGGCACTCACCGCGTAGGGGGCTCAAGGATGGCGGCACCGCTCGAGTTCTGGTTCGACTTCAGCTCGCCGTACGGCTACCTCGCCGCGCAGCGCATCGAGGCGCTGGCGGCGCGCCACGGCCGCACCGTCGACTGGCGGCCGATCCTGCTGGGCGTCGTGTTCAAGGCCACCGGCGGCGCACCGCTGACCGAGGTGCCGATGAAGGGACCGTATTCGCGGCGCGACTTCGCGCGCAGCGCGCGCTTCCACGGCATCGACGGCTTCTCGATGCCGTCGCGCTTTCCGATCCCGACGCAGGCGGCCGGCCGCATCCTGCTGTGGGCGAAAGATCGCGACCCGTCATCGGCGGCGGGCGTCGCGCGTGCGCTGCTACGCGCATACTGGGTCGACGATCGCGACATCTCGGATCCCGACGTCGCCGCGGCCGTCGCGGGAACGGCGGGTGTCGATGTCGCTGCCGCACGCGCCGTCGTCGACGACCCGGTCTGGAAGGACGCGCTGAAGCGCGAGGTCGAGACCGGGCTGAAGCGCGGCGTGTTCGGCTCGCCGTTCGTGTTCGCCGACGACGAGCCGTTCTGGGGGCTCGACCGCTTCGACCAGCTCGACTGGTTCCTCGGCAGCGTGCCTCAGCCCTCCGGCCGCGTGCGCGCGGTTTCGCACGTCCGGCTGATCGTCGCCGACCTGGAAGGCGCGATCGCGTTCTACCGGCGTGTGCTCGACGCGGAGCCGGTCGTGAGCGTGCCCGGCATCTACGTCGAGTTCGACACGCCCGGC
>DATBSV010000132.1:0-9748 GCA_036559685.1 Casimicrobiaceae bacterium | reverse complement strand
GAGTTCAAGGTGCAGATCCACGACACGCCGAAGGACTTCTTCCCCGAGTTCGTGCGTGCGACCAACGTCGTGCTCGACCGCTACTCGGCGAAGGACGCGTACTTCAAACAGGTGCTCGACTCGCAGCGCACGTTCGCGAAGACCGTGGTCCCGTACTGGACCAAGATCCTCGACCTGTACAGCAATCTCGGCAACGCCGCGCTCCAGGCGCCGCCGCCGTCGAAGTGATACCCGCCTCGGGCGCGCCTCGCTTGGGGCGCGCCCAATCGATCCCCCCGGAGCGCGCTGCGCGCGCCTCCCCCAAGGGGGCGGCGCGCCCTCGGGGCGCCCCTTCGGACGCGCGGTGACCACCTCGCTTCCATTGCGCATCGCCTCGGCGATCGACGCGCTCACGCGCTTCGTCGGGCGCGCGGTCGCGTGGCTGATCCTGCCGATGGTGCTGTCGCTCGTGTGGGAGGTCGTCGCGCGCTACTTCTTCAACGCGCCGACCGTGTGGGCGTACGACATGACGTTCATGCTGTACGGCACCTTCTTCATGGTCGGCTCGGCGTGGACGCTGCAGAAGGGCGGCCACATCCGCACCGACGTCTACTACGGCCGCTGGTCGCCGCGCACGCAGGCGCGCGTCGACCTCGCGTGCTACCTCGTGTTCTTCTTCCCCGCGATGGCGGTGATGGGCTGGCTCGGGGCCGAGTACTTCTGGAAATCGTTGGGCCAGAACGAGCGCATCGTGACGAGCCCGTGGCTGCCGATCGTGTGGCCGTTCAAGTTCATGATCCCCGCCACTGCGGTGCTGCTGCTGCTGCAGGGCATCGCCGAATGCATCCGCGCGTGGTATCGCGCATTCGGGCCGGATGACGCGGTGCCGCCGCCGGCCGCTGCGGCGTCTGCCGACGACGGGAGCGTGGTGCTTTGAGCACCGAGTGGCTCGGCATCGTGCTGCTTGGCGTGCTGTTCGGCGCCATCTTCATCGGATTCCCGATCGCGTTCACGCTGATCGCGGTCGGCGCGATCGGCGGCTACCTCGCGCTCGGCCCGCTCGCGCTGCACCTGATGACGCTGCAGATCTTCTCGGTGATGCGCGACCCGACGCTCGCGTCGGTGCCGTTCTTCCTGTTCATGGGCTACCTGCTCGAGCGGTCGGGGCTCATGGAGCGATTGTTTCGCGGCATCCAGCTCGCTTTGGGGGCAGTGCGCGGTTCGCTATACCTCGCAGTGCTGCTGACCGCGACGATCTTCGCGGCCGCCACCGGCATCGTCGGCTCGTCGGTGACGCTGCTCGGCGTCATGGCGGCGCCGGCGATGAAACGCAGCGGCTACGACATCCGGATGTCGGCGGGCGCGATCACGGCGGGCGGCACGCTCGGCATCCTGATCCCGCCGTCGGTGATGCTGATCGTGATGGGACCCGTCGTCGGCGTGCCGGCGACCGACCTGTTCGCGGCCGCGGTGATCCCCGGACTGCTGCTCTCGTTCCTGTACATCGTCTACACGCTCGTGCGGAGCTACCTCGACCCGTCGCTGGGTCCCGCGCTCCCGCCCGAGGAGCGCGCCGAGTCGATCGGCCAGGTCGTGCGCGAGCTCGTGTTCGGGATCGCGCCGGTGGTCGTCGTGATCTTCGCGACGCTCGGCGTGATCCTCGCCGGTATCGCGACGCCGACCGACGCCGGTGCGGTCGGCGCGTTCGCGGTGCTCGTGCTGACGCTCGTGTACCGCCGCATGACCTGGAAGGGATTCAAGTCGGCCGTGTACTCGACGCTGCTCACGAGCTGCATGATCCTGCTGCTCGTCGCGGCGTCGAACTACTTCGGCGCCGTGTTCTCGCGCATGGGCAGCGCGTCGCTGATCGCCGAGTCGCTGCTGGGTCTCGACCTGCCGCCGACGGTCATGCTGCTCCTGATCCTCGCGATCATCTTCGTCCTGGGCTGGCCGCTCGAGTGGGTGCCGATCGTGCTGGTCGTCGTGCCGATCCTGCTCCCGCTGGTCACCAAGATGGGCATCGACATCGTGTGGTTCTGCACGCTGGTCGCCGTGTGCCTGCAGACCGCGTGGCTGTCGCCGCCCGTGGCGTTGTCGGCCTACTTCCTCAAAGGCGTGGTGCCCGAGTGGGAGCTCGGCGACATCTACAAGGGGATGATGCAGTTCATGGTGCTGCAGGTCATCGGCCTGCTGCTCGTGCTCATGTTCCCGGAGCTCGCCCTGTGGTTGCCGAGGGAACTGCGGGACTAGCCGGACAGGCTGCGGAACTGCAGGCGTTGCGACGTCGGGCATCGGCGTTGCAGCACGAGGCCGAAGCGGCGACACGAAGATACGACCGCTCGGCCTGGATCAGGTATGTCGCGCTCTGGGTTCCCATCCCGCTTTTCGTGCTGAGCTTCAAGCACCGCCTCGACGCCTGGCACTACTACGTCCTCGGCGCGCTGTTCCTCGCGGCGGCCGCGGCGATCTACGCCATCGAGATGAGGGCCGTGGCCAGGCGCGACCGGGCGCTCGAGGCCGCCGACGCCGCGCGGGCGGCGTACGACGACGCGCTGCGCGCCGCGCCGGGCGACTAGCCTCGGGCGCTTACTGCGGGCGCGGCACCGCGCCCAGTCCGTCCTGGCCGAGGTAGGTGTAGAACAGCCCGATCGTGTTGCGCGACTGCGACTGGTCGACGCCGCCGTAGTTGGCGTCGCGGATGTTGCCGAGGTACTTGAGCGACACGCCGTGCCGCTTGTAGACGCGCCACGTGAGGCCCGCGTCGATGCGCCCGATGACGTCGCGCCCACGATCGGGCACCGAGGCGACGCGGCTCACGAAATACGCGCGGCCGGTCACGTCGAGCGCCACGCCGTCGCCGAGGATCGTGCGCCACGCGACGAGCGCTTGCGGCGCCATCCCGTAGTTGTAGTCGGTCTCGACGCTCGACTCGGTCGTGCCGACGGCGGTGTAGCCGATGCCGAGGAGCGCCGTGCCCTGCATCGCGACCGACGGGGTCACCCACCACTGGCCGGTCGTGCCGATCGACAGCGCGGTGCTCGACACGCGATAGACCTGCGGCGCAATGTAGTCGAAGCTGCCGTACAGGCCCCACACGCCCGCGACGTCGGGGCCCGCATCGTAGGCGCGGCCGACGAGCATCCCGCGCGTCATCAGGTTCTCGAAGCCGTTCGCGCTCGATACGGTCGCCTGGAACGAGAACAGGTCGAACGGCCGCCGGTACTTGTAGCCCGGCTTGCCCGGCAGCCCGTAGTCGATCGCGTAGTCGGCCTGCAATTCGTTGCGGTTGAGCTTGGTCGTCGACGTGCCCGTCGTCTGCTCCGCCGTGCCGCTGAAGCCGATTTCAGCGCGGCTGTAGATCGCGGGATTGCGGCTGGCGAACACCTCGTCGAACCTGCTGCCGAACGCGAGCCGGTTGAAGCCGGTCGATGGCTGGATCAGCGCCGCGCCGACCTCGCGCCACAGCGGCGGCACGTCGTCGTTTTCGAGCAGCAGGCTCGCGAGCCGGAACAGCGCCTCGCCCATGAACGAGCCGCCGATGCCCGTGTTGACCAGGTCGTTCGCCGACGGCGGCGACGTTTCGCCCGCGATCTCCCACAGCGCGCTGCCGGCGAGCGCATAGCCGGTCGATTCCCAGAATGAGAGCCCCACCGACCGTGCGAACCCGTACTGCATCGACCCCTGGTACGGGTGACCGAGCTGGTTGGTCGAAAACGGATCGCGGTCGGTCGTCCAGCTCGAGTGCAGATTTTCGCGAATCGAGTGGATCGTGCTCTTGTACTCGTTGCCGATCGTGTGGCGGTTGACGAGGTTGAGCAGCGCGTCGAACGCCACGATTTCGCCTAGCGGAAGCCAATACCGGCGGCGCTCGCCGAGCCACTGGTCGTCCTTGAACGACGCCTCGAACGGCGCCTGGCGTAGGCGCTCGGTCCACAGGCTCGAGACCGGCACCTCCTGCGCGCGGGCCGCGACCGGCGCCAGTGCGGATGCGATGGCGACGAGGAGCCCGAGGACGGTGCGCGCGACCATCCCGCGAGCATCGCGGACGCCGCGCCGTGCGCGTGTCGGTCAAACGCCGAACTCGCCGTCGGCGACAGGGCGCGTGCGATCAGCGGCGCGTGTTGCCGTCCGCGCTCCAGCCTTCGCTGCCCACGCCGTGGTGCACCGTGAAGAGACCGTCGGGATCGTAGCGTCGCTTCACCGCGGCGAGGCGCGGATAGTTCGCGCCCCAGTACGCGCGGCGCCAGTCGTCGTCGAAAAACCCGGCCTCCGACACGTACGATCCGGTCGTCGGCACCGCGCGGCGCAGCGCGTGAAACGCGTCGGCGACCTTGCGCGCTTCCGCGCGCGCCACCGCGACATCGGGCTCGTGTCCGGCGAGTCCCGGAAACGCGGGCGGGCCTTCGGCGCCGATGATCGCAAGGGCGAACGCGTCGACCACGGCAGGATTCGTCGCCGTGCGCCGCGCCGCCGCGATCGCCTCGGGCGGCGCGCCGGCGAGGCCCTTGTTGAAATGCAGCCCCACGCGCCAGTGACGCGACGCCGCGACCAGCGCGTCCGCGAGCCGCGCGCCGTCGCGCTCGCGCAGCAGCGACGCCGGCAGCCACGCCGACTCGTAGCCGTGCAGGAACTGTCCCGCTTCGCCGAGGTTGCCGGCCCAGAAGAGGTTCGACGGATTCGCGCCCGGGCGATCGTCCGCGACCACGACGGACGGCAGGTTCTGCTTCAGCCACGCGGCGTCCCAGAAGCGCCTCGCGTCCAGCGCGATGAATCGCGGCGGCGCGGCGTGCGCGTAGTCGTGCGGCGACGCCGCGACGAACTCGAGGAACGGTCGCCACCGCTCGCGCGCGCCCGCCTCGTCGAGGCCCTGGAAAGTCATCGCGATCTCGAGCGTGTCGTCGGGCCGGAACGCGGCCTGCTCGCCCCAGTGCGGATCGAACAGGCGGTCGCGGTAGAGCGCGACGAACCGCGCGACGAGCCCTGCGTACGCCGTGCTCGACGAGGCCTTGACCGCGAGGAAGGCGCCGCCGAGCGTGGCGGGCAGGTCGTGCGTGCGCAGCGTCAGGCGCGTGACCACGCCGAAGCTGCCGCCGCCGCCGCCCTTGAGCGCCCAGTACAGGTCGGGCTCGCGGCATGCGTTCACGGTTCGGATCTCGCCGTTGGCGGTGACAACTTCCGCCTCCACGAGCGACGACGCGGCAGTGCCGAAGCGCTTCGAAAAGCTGCCGAAGCCGCCGCTCTGGATCAAGCCCGCGACGCCGACGGTCGCGCAGCCGCCGCCTTGCACGTAGCGGCCTGCTCCGGCGACCACCGCGCCGTAGGTGCGCATCCAGATGCAGCCGGCGCCGACCGACACCGCGGGCACGGCCGCTTCGTGGCCCTCGCAGCCCCGGCCGACGAACCTGTCGTGCATTTCGATCGCGTCCATCGCGCGCGTCCACACGCAAAGCGAACCGGGCGCGTTGGATGTTCCCTGGTAGCTATGGCCGCCGCCCTTGACGACGAGACGCAGCCGGTGCTCACGCGCGAAGTTGACCGCGTGCGCGACATCGACGGCGCTCGCCGCCTTCACGACGTACGTCGACGGCGACGACGTCCAGCCGTCGATCCAGCCGGAGGTCTGCGTCAACGCCGGGTTGTCGCCGATCGCGTAGGGATTCTTGAGCTCGCGGAACAGCGTCGCGCAGGCGTCCGACGACGGCACGCCGCGGCACGCGTCGAGCGGCGAATCGAGGCGTTCGAGGCGACCGCCGACCGCGCGGCCGAGGCTCGCCCAGCGAGCATCCGCCGGCCACTCGGGATCGCCCGGAAGGCAGCGCCGGAACGGCGCGGCGGCGCGCGCGCGCACCGCACCCGCGCCGGCGAGGGGCGCGGCCATCAGCGCCGCGACGCGACGAATGAGGCCGCGCCGGTCCATCGCGATCAGGTGATCGCTTCGCGCGGATCGACGTACTTGTAGCCCTGCACGTCGGCGACCGGCTTGCAGGTCACCTTGCCTTTCGCGACGTTGAGCCCGTTGCGCAGGTGCGGGTCGTCGGCGAGCGCCTTGCGCCATCCCTTCTCCGCCAGCGAAAGCACGAACGGCAGCGTCGCGTTGTTGAGCGCGTAGGTCGACGTGCGCGGGACGGCGCCGGGCATGTTCGCGACGCAATAGTGGATGACGCCGTCGACGACGTAGACGGGGTCGGCATGGGTCGTCGCGTGCGAGGTCTCGAAGCAGCCGCCCTGGTCGATCGCGACGTCGACGACGACCGAGCCCTTTTTCATGCGCTTGATCAGGTCGGCGGTGACGAGCTTGGGCGCGGACGCGCCGGGAATCAGCACGCCGCCGATCACGAGGTCGGCCTGCGTGACGTGGCGCTCGATCGCATCGCGCGTCGAGTAGACCGTGTTGAGCGGCCGCCCGAACTGTGTCCACAGTCGCCTCAGCACGTCGACGTTGCGGTCGAGCACCCAGACGTCGGCGCCCATGCCGAGCGCGATGTCGATCGCATGCGAACCGACGACGCCGCCGCCCAGCACGACGACCTTGGCCGGATCGACGCCCGGCACGCCGCCCAGCAGCACGCCGAGCCCGCCGTGCGGCTTCTCGAGGTAATACGCGCCGGCCTGCACCGCCATGCGCCCGGCGACCTCGGACATCGGCGCGAGCAGCGGAAGGCCGCCGCTCGACGAGGTCACCGTCTCGTACGCGATGGCGATCGCGCCGCTGGCGACCAGCGCCTTCGTCTGCTCGGGGTCCGGAGCGAGGTGCAGGTAGGTGAACAGCACCTGGCCGGCCTTGAGCATCGCGCACTCGTCGGGTTGCGGCTCCTTGACCTTCACGATCATCTCGGCGCGCGCGAACACGTCCGCCGCGTCGCGCGCGATCTCCGCGCCCGCCTTCGCGTAGTCGTCGTCGGTCGCACCCATCCCGTCGCCCGCGTCGGGCTCGACGATTGCCTGGTGGCCGTGGTGGACGAGCTCGCGCACCGACGCGGGCGTGAGCCCCACGCGGTTCTCGAGAACCTTGATCTCCTTCGGTACGCCGATCAGCATCTCGTTCCTCCCGGCGATCAGGTCGTCGGCTTGCCGGTCTCGACGTAGCGCTTCAGGCGCTGGACCGCCCCGCCGATCACGCCGTCCACCGGCTGCGCGAGCTTGTCGAGACCCGACGCGCTCGAGCCGTTGACGCGGTAGCCGACGGTGAGCGCCGTGCCGCCATCCTCGGCCTTCAGCAGGAACGTCAGGACCGCGCTCACGCCGAGGTTCTGCAGCGGCCCGAGCCCGCCCTCCACGCGCACCGCCTGGTCGCGCAGGAGCATGACCACGCGGGCGTGCTCGACCGCGCCGCCCGACCAGCGCTCGCACCAGCAGCCGCCCGGCTGCATCGCGATCGACAGGTTCGCGGCGTCGCTCGAGTAGGTGTGGGCGCCGTCCCACCAGCGCTCGATCTGTCCGATCGCGGCGTAGACGGCCGACGGTGGCGCCGCCACCTTGTCGTTGAACAAAATCTGGAACGCGTCGGGCGTCGCGCTGCGCACCTCGGCGTGCACCGGAACGGCGAGCGCCAGCCATGCGAGGGCGACGCCAGCGAGGACGCCAGGGCGGCGGAATATCGTCATGGCCGGGAGCACTCCACGGGGTGGGGCCGAAAGCGTACCATTGCGCGTTGCGGCCGCGCGAACGCGCGACCTTCCGCCACCGGAGAGCACCATGGGCCACGCCGATACCACGCTGCGCGACCAGTCGGTCGAGTCGAAGCGCATCTCGCTCGACGAATACTGGATGCCGTTCACGCCGAACCGCGACTTCAAGGCCGATCCGAAGATGATCGTCCGCGCGGAAGGCATGTACTACTGGAACGACCGCGGCGAGAAGCTGATCGACGCGTCGTCGGGCCTGTTCTGCTGCGCCGCCGGCCACGGCCGCAAGGAGATCGCCGAGGCGGTCGGGCGCCAGCTCGCCGAGCTCGATTTCTCGGCGCCGTTCCTGCGCGGACATCCCAAGCAGTTCGAGCTCGCGACGCGCGTCGCGGAGCTCACGCCCGGCGACCTGAACCGCATCTTCTTCGGCAACTCGGGCTCCGAGGCCGTCGAGACCGCGATGAAGGTCGCGCTCGCCTACCACCAGGCGCGCGGCCAGGCCAGCCGCGCGATGTTCGTGTCGCGCGAGCGCGCCTACCACGGCGTCAATTTCGGCGGCGTCGCGCTGTCGGGCCTCGTCAACAACCGGCGCAAGTTCGGCACGAACGTGCCCGCGTCGGTGCACATGCGCCACACGCACCTCAAGGAGAACTATTTCGTCCCGGGCGAGGGCGCGCACGGCGCGGATCTCGCCGAGGACCTGCAGCGCATCGTCGCGCTGTTCGGCGCCGAGAGCATCGCCGCGTGCTTCGTCGAGCCGATCGCCGGCTCGACCGGCGTGCTCGTGCCGCCGACCGGCTACCTGAAGCGGCTGCGCGAGATCTGCGACCAGCACGGCATCCTGCTCGTGTTCGACGAGGTGATCACCGGCTACGGTCGCACCGGCGCCGCGTTCGCCGCGCAGAGCTTCGGCGTGACGCCCGACATGATCACGATGGCGAAGGGGATCACCAACGGCGCGCAGCCGATGGGCGCCGTCGCGATCTCCGAGCGCATCCACGACACGGTCATGGCCGCGGCGCCCGAGGGCGCGATCGAGTTCTTCCACGGCTACACGTACTCGGGCCACCCGGCCGCTTGCGCGGCGGGGCTCGCGACGCTCGACATCTACAAACGCGAAGGGCTGTTCGAGCGCGCGAAGGCGATGTCGCCGTACTTCCTGGACGCCCTGTTCTCGCTGAAGGACGTGCCGATCGTCACCGACATCCGCGGCTACGGGATGCTCGGTGCGATCGACCTGGCCGTCGAAGGCGCGCCGGGCCGGCGCGGGCACGCGTTCCAGAAGAAGCTGTTCGACAACGGGCTGCACCTCAAGACCACCGGCGACTCGGCGATCGTCGCCCCGCCGCTGGTGGCCGAGAAGTCGCACATCGACCACATCGTCGAGGTCCTGCGCCGCACGCTCGCGCAGATCTAGATCCGCATTCGCCAAACTCACGGGGGAACGTCATGAAACGCTGGATCATTGGGTTCGCGCTCGCCGCGGTCGCCGCGGCGCCCGCTTTCGCGCAGAAGGAAGTCACGATCGGTTACCAGGACATGGTCGTGCCGTACCGCGTCGCGCAGGAAGCCAAGGAGCTCGAGAAGCAGACCGGCTACAAGATCAACTGGAAGCAGTTCGGCGGCGGCGGCGAGGTCATCAAGGCGATGGCTTCGAACGCGGTGCAGATCGGCGAGGTCGGCTCGGCCGGCATCGCGGCGTCGGTGTCGCGCGGCGAGCCGCTCGAGCTGTTCTGGATCCTCGACGACATCGGAAGCGCCGAGGCGCTGGTCGCGAAGAACGGCTCCGGCATCAACAGCGTCAAGGACCTGAAGGGCAAGAAGATCGCGATGCCGTTCAACTCGACGACGCACTTCCACACGATGGTCGCGCTCCAGCAGGCGGGCGTGAACCCGGCCGACGTGCAGATCCTCAACATGCGGCCGCCGGAAGTGCGCGCCGCGTGGCAGCGCGGCGACATCCAGGCGACGTTCATCTGGGATCCGGTGCTGGCCGAGGTGAAGAAGGACGGCAAGGTCATCCTCACGTCGGGCAAGATCTCCGCCGACACCGGCAAGGCCACGTTCGACGGCTACGTCGTCAACAAGGACTGGGCGAAGGCGAACAAGGACTTCATGGTCAAGTTCGTCAAGGTGATGGCGGC
>DATBSV010000131.1:0-4639 GCA_036559685.1 Casimicrobiaceae bacterium | reverse complement strand
CACGCAACGACAGCCGCAGCGCCGCTGTATGGGAGCCGGCCTCGCGCTTGAGCGCGTCGAGCTTCGCGAGCGCCTCGCCCGCGCGTCCCTGCTCGAGCGCGAGCTCGGCCTCGAGCATGAGCCGCGGCACGTCGAGGCTCGACACGCGCGCGTCGCTCCGCGCGAGCAGCGCCGCGGCGCCCTCGAAGTCGCGCATGTCGAGCGCGGCGCGCGCCCCGATCAGCGCCGGCAGGCCGCCCGAGCGCGGCAGCGCGAGCGTCTCGTCGGCGAGCTCGCGCGCCCGGCCGTAGCGGCCTTCGAGCAGCGCGATCAGCGCGGCGTCCTGCTTCTGCCGCGCGCGCTCGAGCTGCGCTCGCGCACGGTGCGCGCGCACCTCGCGCGGCATCGCCGCGACGCGCGCGGCGAGCCGCAGCACGCCGTACAGCGCGAGGAACGCGGCGAACGTCGCGAGCACGAACACGAAGAACGACATCTCGACGCGCATCGGCGGCAGCGTGAACTGCACGTACCCGGCGTCGGTGCGCGCGAGGAGCGCGAATCCCACGGCGAGCGCCGCGATCAGCAGGAACGCTGCGAGCAGGCGCATCGGACGCCTCTAGCGCCGCGGGGCGTCCGCGCGCGCGTCCTGCGCGCTGCGCAGCGCGCGCGCAGCGTCGAGGCTGCGCGTCAGCTCGGGCACGTCCGTCGGCATCGTCGTCGACGTCATGGATGCGAGAGAAGCCAGGATCGCGGCCACCGGCCGCGCGCGCGTGTCGAAATACTGTCGCAGCCACGCCTCGGCCGCCTTGACGTCGGCGCGGAACGCCGCCTCGTTGCGCGCGATCAGCGCGAGGCGCGCCGACAGGAGCCGCAGCCGCAGGTTCTCGCGCAGGTAGTACTGCTGCGACGGCGCAACGAGCGGCGGGGCCGCGCGGTCGCTGACCTCGACGCGGATCAACCCGCGCAGGTCGGCCCACATCTCGCGCAGCGTGCGCCGCCACGACGGCTCCTCGGCGAGCGGCGGCGCGGCGACCGGCGCGGGCAGCCGCTCGTCGCGTGCGAGCGGCAGCGCGTCGATCGACGCGATCGCGGCGTCGAGCTTGCCGGCGAGGCCGGCGGTGTCGACATAGGGCACCGCCTTGAGCTTCTCGAGGTCGGCGGCGATCGCGCGCCGCAGCGGCCCGAACTTGGGCCGGTCGAGCCGCGCGAGCTTCGCATCGGCGACCTGAAGCGCGGCGATCGCGCCCGGAACGTTCGCGGCGATCGCGAGCTGCTGGCTCGCGAGCGCAATCCCCTGCTCGATCTCGACGATCGCAAGCTCGTCGCGCGACGGCGCGAGGTCGCGGTACAGGGTGTCGAGCGCGGCCTGCTGCGATTGCGACTCGGCGAGGCGTGTCTCGAGCAGCGTGAGCTTGGCCTGCGCTTCGCGCAGCGCGGCCGCCATCTCGGCGTCGCGCGCCTGCGCCTGCGACGTCGCGGTATCGGAGGCGGTGAGCTTCGCGGCGACCTCGCCGCGCAGCGCCGTGAGCTCGCGCTTCGCGTCGAGCCAGGCAAGGAAGCCCGCGACCGCGGCGACCGCGACGACCCCGGCCACGATCAGGCCCATCGGGCGTCGCGGCGCGATCGGCGGCACGCTGTCGTCGGCAGGGCTCACCCCGCCGATTCTAGCAGCGGGTACAATCCCGATCCCGTGAACGGCCTCACGTTGCTCGCGCTGATCGCCCTCGCGATCGGCATCGTCTTCGCCTACCGCGCAGGCCGCATCGCGGGCCGCCGGGAGGCGCGCGATGCCGCGCCCGCGCCGTTCTCGCAAGCGGCGATCGACGATGCGCGCAACGCGTTGGCCTCCGCACCCGCCGCCGGGCCGGTCGACGACCCGATCGAGCGCGAGCGCTCGCGCCTGGTCGTCGCCTACGAGGCCGAGGCCGCGCGCCTGCGCGAAGCGGTCGTCGGCGCCGAGGCGTTGCGCCATGAAGCCGACACGTTCGCCGAGGACCGGCGCAAGCTGTTCGACGCGCTCGCCGCCGCGCGCACGGAAACGGCGCGCTACCGCCAGCTCGTCGTCGACTTCGAGACCAACGCGCCGCCGACGCTGCTCGGCGGGCCCGGCTCGCTCGACGACCTGAAGCTCATCGTCGGCATCGGTCCGATGCTCGAGCGCATGCTCCAGCAGCTCGGCGTGACGACGTATCGGCAAATCGCGCGCTGGTCCGAGCGCGACATCGACGACTACGACGCGAAGCTCCCCGAGTTCCCGGGGCGCATCCGCCGCGACGGCTGGGTCACGCAGGCGCGCGAGCTGCACCAGAGCAAGTACGGCGAGCGCGCGTGACCGGGAAGGTCGACTCGAGCCACGCGGTCGCGTATTCGTTGTCGCACGCGTACGTGCCGATGGCGATCCTCGCGCTGATCTGGGGGTGCAACTGGCCGGTGCTGAAGCTCGGCGTCGCCGAGTTGCCGCCGCTCACGTTCCGCGCACTGACGCTGCCGTTCGCGGCGCTCGGGATGCTGCTGGTCGCGCGAACGTCGGGCGAGTCGATCGCGATTCCGCGCGAATGGTGGTGGCGCGTCGCGGTCCTGGCGCTCTTCAACATCGCGGTGTGGAACGGGCTCGTGCTGTTCGGCGTGCGCTTGCTGCCCGCGGGCCGCAGCGCGATCCTCGCCTACACGATGCCGGTGTGGGCGACGCTCGTCGCGCTGATGGTGCTGCACGAGCCGCTCGGTCGCCGCAAGGCGATCGGCCTCGTGCTCGGCATGATCGGGATGGCGCTCCTGATCGGCGAGGACTTCGCGGTGATCCAGCGTACCCCGTTCGGCGCGATGATGATCCTCGCCGCGGCGATCTCGTGGTCGATCGGCACCGTGCTGCTGCGCAAATGGAAGCCGCCCATTGCGCAGAACACGCTGTCGGGCTGGATGATGATCCTCGGCTGGCTGCCGCTCGTGGTCACCGCGCCGTTCTTCGACGACGTCGGCCTCTCGCGCCTGGCGACGGTCTCGTGGACGACATGGTTCGCCCTTGCCTACAACGTCTTCCTCGCCGGGACGCTCGCGCACTGGGCGTGGTTCACGCTCGCTCGCACGCTGCCGGTCGCCGTGTCCGGCCTCGCGTCGCTGCCGGTGCCCGTCGTCGGCGTGTTCGCGGGCATGCTGGTGCTGGGTGAGCGGCCCGGCACGGCGGAGTGGCTCGCGCTGCTCTTCGTGATCGGATCGCTGGTCGCCGTGCTGTGGCCGGCGAAGGCGGCCGTGGCGAAGAGCGTGGTGCCTCCGCCGCCGGATTAGCGAAGCGAGGATGTGGGTCGGGCCTCAGCCCGACGAAGTTCGTCCGACTGAAGTCGGACCCACAAAACGCTAACCGCCCGCCGCCGCCTCGATCCGCGCGTGATCGCGCGCGAGATCGACCGGCGCCCCCAGGCGCGCGGACTCGTGAATGGCGAGCGTCGCGGCGAGAGTAAGCGTGCCGTCGACACCCGACACCACCGGCGTCTCGCGACGTTCGATCACCGCGCGCAGGTGCCGGATCTGCTCGAGGTAGGGATCGCGATCGAGCGTCTTGACCGGCGACGCCGCGATCGGCTCGTTCCAGTTCGTGTGCGCGGCGTCACGGTGCGACCACACGCGCAGCACGGGGAACTCGAGCGCGCCCTGCGTGCCGACGATCCTGTACGGGTTCTCGCCCGCGTACGGGAAGCTCGGGCTCTCGCCCAGGCCCTGCTCGATCGTCCACGGGCTCGCCGCCGCGTCGGTGCACAGGATCGTGCCGAGCGCGCCCGCCGCGAAGCGGAGCATGACGGCCGCGCTGTCCTCGACCTCGAAACCGCGCTGCGCGCTCGACGTCAGCCCCGACACGCTCGCGATCTCGCCGGCGAGGAAGCGCAGCATGTCGATCTCGTGGATCAGGTTGATCAGGATCGGGCCGCCGCCGGCGGTCGTGCGCCACGCCGCGGCGAAGTACGGGTCGGGCTTGCGCGTCGCCCACAGGACGCTCGCGCCCACCAGCGTCCCGAGGCGGCCGCCCGCCACTATCCGCTTCGCTTCCGCGGACTGCGCGTGGTAGCGCCGGTGGTGGCCGACGAGCAGCACGACGTTGGCGCGCTTCGCCTCGCGTAGCAAGGCACAAGCATCGTCGATCGTGTCGGCGATCGGCTTCTCGACGATCATGTGCACGCCGGCGCGCGCGCAATCGATGCCCATCGGCACGTGCAGGCGGTTGGGCGTCGCGATGACGACCGCGTCCGGCTTCGCCTGGGCGAGGAGGTCGCGGTGCGAGCGAAAGTACGGACAGGGCAGCGACGCGACCGCCGGATCGTCGGCCGGCAACGTGTCGGCGACGCCGACGAGCTCGGCGTCCGGCGACGCGATCGCCGTCGCGATGTGACGCCGGCCGATCATCCCGGCGCCGACGACGCCGACGCGAATCACTGAAGCTCGGGAATCAGCGTCAATAGCGGCTTGCCGGCGAACCACGCGTCGAGGTTCGCCTTGCAAAGGTCGCCCATCGCCTTGCGCGTCTCGTGCGTGGCGCTGCCGACGTGCGGGAGCAGCACGACGTTCTCCATCGCGAGCAGCGACTTCGGCACGTGCGGCTCGTCGACGAACACGTCGAGGCCGGCCGCCTTGATCGTGCCGGCCTCGAGCGCATGCACCAGCGCTGGCTCGT
>DATBSV010000130.1:0-4892 GCA_036559685.1 Casimicrobiaceae bacterium | reverse complement strand
GCGGTCGCGCTCGTGGCGGGCCTTCTGTGGGGCGCGCGCAACGGCGTCCAGTACGCGCTGACGTTCGTCGCGCTGAAGGCGCTGCCGGTGCTGATCCTCGGCGGCTTCGACTCGATTCCCGGCGCGATCGTCGGCGGGCTCATCATCGGCGCGACCGAGAAGCTCGCCGAGGTCTACATCGGCCCGTATTTCGGCGGCGGCATCGAGGGCTGGTTCCCGTACGTGCTCGCGCTCGTGTTCCTGCTGTTCCGGCCCGAGGGCCTGTTCGGCGAGAAGATCATCCGACGGATCTGACCAGCGCATGCTCTACCGCGAAGCCGGCCAGTTCAAGACGTCCTACCAGGACGACAACGCGATCTTCCCGATCCGGCAGGACCGGATCGCGATGGTGCTCGTCCTCATCGTCGCATTCATCGTCGTGCCGCTCGTCGCGACGCCCTACGTGTTCACGGGCGTGCTGATCCCGTTCCTGATCCTGTCGCTCGCGGCGATCGGCCTCAACATCCTGACCGGCTACGCGGGCCAGCTCTCGCTCGGCACGGCCGCGTTCATGGCGGTCGGCGCGTTCGCGTCGTACAACCTGATCCTGCGCATCCCAGGCATCCCGATGCTCGTCGCGTTCGCCGGCGGCGGCGTCGTGTCGGCGCTCGTCGGCATGCTGTTCGGGCTGCCGAGCCTGCGCATCCGCGGCTTCTACCTCGCCGTGGCGACGCTCGCCGCGCAGTTCTTCATCCTGTGGTTCCTGACCAAGGTCGGCTGGGTCAGCAACTACACGCCGTCGGGCGTGATCACCGCGCAGCAGGTCGTGATCCTCGGCCACGCGTTCACGACGCCGGCCGAGAAGTACCTGCTCGTGCTGTCGATCGTCGTCGTGCTGGCGCTCGCCGCGAAGAACATGGCGCGCGGCAACGCCGGCCGCTCGTGGATGGCGGTGCGCGACATGGACGTCGCGGCCGAGGTGATCGGCATCCGGCTCATGCGCGCGAAGCTCTCGGCCTTCGCGGTCAGCTCGTTCTACTGCGGCGTCGCCGGCGCGCTGTTCGCGTACGCGTACCTCGGCACGGTCGAGCCCGAGGCGTTCAACCTCGACCTGTCGTTCCGCATCCTGTTCATGGTGATCATCGGCGGCGTCGGCACCGTGCTCGGCTCGTTCATGGGCGCGGCGTTCGTGACGCTGATGCCGGTCGTGCTCTCGGTCTCGGTACGCTGGCTCGACCGCACGCTCGGTTTCGGGATCGCCGAGAGCACGATCAGCAACCTCGAGCTCATGGTGTTCGGCGGCCTGATCATCTTCTTCCTGATCGTCGAGCCGCACGGGCTCGCGCGGCTGTGGCAGATCGCCAAGGAAAAGCTCAGGCTCTGGCCGTTCCCGCACTGAGGTCTCGCACGGGGTTACCATAGGTGGGCAGTCATATTACAAACGCAATGAGGAGGAAGACGATGAAGAAGGCCATTGCATCGATGCTGGCGGGCGCGGCGCTCCTGGGCGCGGCGACGCTGGCGCAGGCGCAGTCGACGCAGTTCATCCCGGTGTTGTCCTACCGCGTAGGACCGTATGCGGCGGGCGGCTCGGGCTACTACGGCGGCGCGATCGACTACTGGACGCTGGTCAACATGACCGGCGGCATCAACGGCGTGCAGATGTCGTGGGAGGAGTGCGAGACCGAGTACAACGCGTCGAAGGGCGTCGAGTGCTACGAGCGCCTGAAGAAGAAGAACGGCGGCGCCACGACGGTCGAGCCGTTGTCGACCGGCATCGCGTACGGGCTGTTCGACCGCGTCGCGCAGGACAAGATCCCGATGACGACGTTCGGCTACGGCCTCGCGAGCGCGGCCGACGGCCGCGTGTACGACTGGGTGTTCCCGATCGGCACGACCTACTGGGACCAGATGGCCGCGATGATCGCGTACCTCGGCCAGAAGGAAGGCGGCGTCGAGAAATTGAAGGGCAAGAAGATCGCGTTCCTGTACCACGACTCGGCGTACGGCAAGGAGCCGATCCCGGTCCTCGACGCGCTCGGCGCGCGCTACGGCTACGACGTGCTGAAGCTGCCGGTGACGCCGCCGGGCCAGACGATGGAGTCGCAGTGGCTGCAGATCCGGCAGCAGAAGCCCGACTACGTGATCGTCTGGACCTACGGCGTGATGAGCACGGTCGCGCTCAAGACCGCGGCGAAGACCGGCTACCCGAAGGACCGGCTGCTCGGCGTGTGGTGGGCGGGCTCCGAGGAGGACGTCATCCCGGCGGGCGACGCGGCGAAGGGCTACGTCAGCGCGTCGTTCACCGCGAGCGGGACCAACTTCCCGGTGATGCAGGACATCAAGAACAAGGTCTACGGCGCGAAGAAGGGCAACCTCGAGGATCCGTCGCGGCTCGGCAACGTGATGTACACGCGCGGCGTCGTCTACGGGATGATCGTCGTCGAGGCGCTGCGCGTCGCGCAGGCGAAGTACGGCAAGGGCAAGGTGATGACGCCCGAGCAGTACCGCTACGGCCTCGAGCACCTCAACCTGACCGACGCGCGCATCAAGGAGCTCGGCGCCGCGGGACTGTTCCCGGCGATCAAGACGAGCTGCGCGGACCACGAAGGCTCGGGCATGGTCAAGTTCCAGCAGTGGACCGGCGACGGCTTCAAGCAGGTGACGCCGTTCATGGCGGGCGATCGCGCGCTCACGCGCAAGATGGCCGAGGAGCAGGCCGCGAAGTACGCCACCGAGAAGAAGATCACGCCGCGCGACTGCGCGAAGGAAGGCTGACGTTGCGTTGACCCAAAGGCCCCTCTCCCGTCCGCGGGAGAGGGGTGCCGCGCCACCATGCAACCCGCGACCGCCCCCGCCGCCGGCAAGTACCTCTCGGTGAACAACATCGAGGTGATCTACGACCACGTGATCCTCGTGCTGAAGGGCGTGTCGCTCGAGGTTCCGGAGGGCAACATCGTGGCGCTGCTCGGCGCGAACGGCGCGGGCAAGAGCACGACGCTCAAGGCGATCTCGACCCTGCTCAAGGCCGAGCGCGGCGAGGTGACCAAGGGCACGATCGACTTCAAGGGCAGCCGCGTCGACCGGCTCACGACCAGCGAGCTCGTGCGCATGGGCGTGTGCCAGGTGATGGAAGGGCGCCATTGCTTCGCGCACCTGACGGTCGAGGAGAACCTGCTGACCGGCGCGTTCACGCGCCGCGCGTCGCGCGCCGAGATCGGCGCGGCGCTCGAGCGCGTCTACGCGTACTTCCCGCGGCTGAAACAGCGCCGCACGAGCCAGTCCGGCTACACGTCGGGCGGCGAGCAGCAGATGACGGCGATCGGCCGCGCGCTGATGGCGCAGCCGACGATGATCCTCCTCGACGAGCCGTCGATGGGCCTCGCGCCGCAGATCGTCGAGGAGATCTTCGAGATCGTCCTCGACCTCAACCGCAAGGAGCGCGTGAGCTTCCTGCTCGCCGAGCAGAACACCTCCGTCGCGCTTCGTTATGCAAATTACGGCTACATCCTCGAGAACGGCCGCGTCGTCATGGACGGCGACGCGAAGGGCCTCGCGTCCAACGAGGACGTCAAGGAGTTCTACCTCGGGCTTTCGACGGCCGGAAGGCGGAGCTTCCGCGACGTGAAGCACTACCGGCGCCGCAAGCGCTGGCTGGCGTGACCAGCGCGCACTACGACGCGCTCGAGACGCGCGATCCCGAGGCGCGCGAGCGCGCGATCTTCGAGCGGTTGCCGCGCCAGGTCGCGCACGCGAAAGCGCACGCCCCGGCGTTCGCGAGGCTGTTCGCCGATGTCGATCCTGCGACGGTGACGACGCGCGAAGCGCTCGCGCGGCTCCCCCTCACGCGCAAGTCCGAGCTCGGCGAGCGCCAGAAGGCGTCGCGCCCGTTCGGCGGCCACGCGGCGCATGCATGGGGCGGCGGGCGCCCGGGCGTGCGGCGCGTGTTTTCATCACCGGGGTCGATCTACGAGCCCGAGGGCGCGGCGAGCGACTGGTGGCGCATCGCGCGCGCGCTGTACGCGGCGGGCTTCCGCGCCGGCGACCTGGTTCACAACGCGTTCGCGTACCACTTCACGCCCGCCGGCTCGATGCTCGAGACCGGCGCGCATGCGCTCGGCTGCACCGTGTTCCCGGCCGGCACCGGGCAGACCGAGCAGCAGGTGCAGGTGATCGCCGAGCTCAAGCCCGACGGCTACGTCGGCACGCCGTCGTTCCTGCGCATCCTGCTCGAGAAGGCCGACGAGCTCGGCACGTCGGTCGCGAGCCTCAGGAAGGCGCTCGTGTCGGCGGAAGCGTTCCCCGCCGCGCTGCGCGACGCGTTCCTCGCGCGCGGCATCGCGGGCTACCAGGTCTACGCGTCGGCGGACCTCGGCAACATCGCGTACGAGACCGAAGCGCGCGAAGGCCTCGTCGTCGACGAAGGCGTGCTGGTCGAGATCGTGCGTCCCGGCACCGGCGATCCGCTGCCGCCGGGCGAGGTCGGCGAAGTCGTCGTCACGCTCCTCGACAATGCCGATTACCCGCTGATCCGCTTCGCGACCGGCGACCTTTCCGCGTTCCTGGCCGGGCGCTCGCCGTGCGGGCGGACCAACGCGCGCATCCGCGGCTGGATGGGCCGCGCCGACCAGACGACCAAGGTCAAGGGCATGTTCGTGCATCCGTCGCAGGTCGCCGCGATCGTGAGCCGGCATCCCGGGATCGCGAAGGCGCGCATCGTCGTCGACAACCCCGACCTCACGGACCGCATGACGCTGCACGTCGAAGGCCCCGGCGAGCTGGCCTCGCACGCCGAGGCGATCGTCGCGACGATCCGCGACGTGACCAAGCTGCGCGGCGAGGTGAGCTTCCACGCGCCAGGCGCGCTGCCCAACGACGGCAAAGTCATCGAGGATCGCCGCAAGGTGGATTAG
>DATBSV010000129.1:0-21519 GCA_036559685.1 Casimicrobiaceae bacterium | reverse complement strand
CCATCCGCGAGGTCTCGCGCGCCTACGCGACGTCGAAGGCCTCGATCATCCTCTGGGGCATGGGCATCTCGCAGCACGTCCACGGCACCGACAACGCGCGCTGCCTGATCGCGCTCACGCTGATGACGGGCCAGATCGGGCGTCCCGGCACGGGGCTGCATCCGCTGCGCGGGCAGAACAACGTGCAGGGCGCCTCCGACGCGGGCCTCATCCCGATGATGTATCCGGATTACCAGCGCGTGGACAACCCCGAAGCCAACGCGCGCTTCGAGAAGTTCTGGGGCCGCAAGCTCGACAAGAAGCCGGGCCTCACCGTGGTCGAGATCATGGACGCCGCATGCGAAGGCAGGATCAAGGGCATGTACATCATGGGCGAGAACCCCGCGATGTCGGATCCGAACGCGCATCACGCGCGCGAGGGCCTCGCGAAGATGGACTGCCTCGTGGTGCAGGACATCTTCCTCACCGAGACCGCGTACCTCGCCGACGTGGTGCTGCCCGCCTCGGCGTGGCCCGAGAAGACCGGCACCGTCACCAACACCGACCGGATGGTGCAGCTCGGCCGCCAGGCGCTCGAGCCGCCCGGCGAGGCGCGCCAGGACCTCGCGATCATCGTCGACATGGGGCGTCGCCTCGGCCTCGACTGGACCTACGCGCATCCGCGCGACGTGTTCAACGAGATGCGCAAGGCCATGCCGTCGATCGCGGGCATCACGTGGGACCGTCTCGAGCGCGAGGGCTCGGTCACGTACCCGTGCGAGCACGAAGGCGACCCGGGCGAGCCCGTCGTCTTCATCGACACGTTTCCGACGGCGTCCGGCAAGGCGCGCCTCGTCCCCGCGACGCTCATTCGCGCGGACGAGCAGCCCGATGCCGAGTTCCCGTGGGTGCTGATCACCGGACGGCAGCTCGAGCATTGGCACACCGGCAGCATGACGCGGCGCACCGAGGTGCTCGATGCGATCGAGCCTGCGCCGGTCGCGTCGGTGCATCCGGCGGATCTCGCCGAGATGGGCGTGCCGCCCGGCGGCGCGATCACCGTCTCGACGCGACGCGGCGAGGTCGCGCTGTTCGCGCGCGCGGACGACGGCATGCCGCGGAAGGCCGTGTTCCTGCCGTTCTGCTACTACGAGGCGGCCGCGAACCTGCTGACGAATGCCGCGCTCGACCCGTTCGGCAAGATTCCCGAGTTCAAGTACTGCGCGGTGCGCGTCACCGCGGGCGGCGAGCCGACGGTCATGTTCGGCTACGACGAGCCGTCGGAAGCCGCGTCCGGCTGACCTTAAGCGCTCAGCCGAGCGCCTTCCACCACATCCACGCGCCGAGCACGAACAGCATCAGCGCGAACGCGCGCTTGAGGCGAGCGACCGGCCACGCGTGCGCCACCTTCGCGCCGAGCGGCGCGAGCAGCATGCTGCCGACCGCGACGAACGCGAGCGCCGGCAGATTCACGTACCCGATCGAGTACGCCGGCAAGTCGGCGTGGCTCCAGCCTGCGATCACGTAGCCGATCGTCGCGGCGACCGCGACCGGCCATCCGATCGCCGCCGACGTCGCGACGGCCGTGTGGACCTTGACGTTGCAGCGGGTCATGAACGGGACGGCGAGGAACGCGCCCCCGGTCCCGACCATGCCGGCGACGAGCCCGATCAGCGTGCCCATCGAGAACAGCGCGAATCGCCCGGGCAGCTCGCGCGTCGGGTGCGGCACGGCGTTGCGCATCATCTGCCACGACGTTAGCCACGTGAAGCTGCCGAAGATGGCGGCCATGATGCGCATCGGCAGCGCGCTCGCGATCTGTGCGCCGACGAGCGAGCCGAGCACGAGTCCGGGCGCCATCGCACGCACGACCGCCCACGCGACGGCGCCGCGCTTGTGGTGCGCGCGTGCCGACGCGAACGCCGTGAAGACGATCGTCGCGGCCGACGTTCCGATCGCGAGGGGCAGCAGGTGCTCGGTGCGCACGCCTTCGTGCGTGAACACCTCGACCAGCACCGGGACGATCGTGAAGCCGCCGCCGATGCCGAGCAGCCCGGCGAGGAATCCGACGAACGCGCCGAGCGCGAGGAAAAGCGGGATGAGGGCGAAGTTCAGGTGATCCCCCCGAAGCTCGCTTCGCGAGCCTCCCCCCGGGGGGGCGGGCGACCTCGGGGCGGCCCTTCGGTCGCCTTCACGGCTTCTTCTTCGCCAGCTTGAGCACCGCCTCCCACTCGCCGTCGGTCACCGGGGTGATCGACAGCCGGTTGCCGCGCTGGAGCGTGACCATCCTGTCGAGCGCCTTGGACGCGCGCAGCTCGGCGATCGCGATCAGCCGCGTTTTCTCGACGAACGTCACGTCGACGCACATCCAGCGCGGGTTGTCGCGCGTCGACTTCGGGTCGTAGTAGTCGCTCTTTGCGTCGAACTGCGTCGGATCGGGGTGCGCGGTCGACGCGACCTTCACGACCCCCGCGATGCCTGGCTCCGGGCAGCTCGAGTGGTAGAAGAACGCGAGGTCGCCGACGCTCATCGCGTCGCGCATGAAGTTGCGCGCCGTGTAGTTGCGCACGCCGGTCCACGGCGAGGTCTTGCGCGGGAGCTTCGCGAGATCGTCGATCGACATCTCGTCGGGCTCCGACTTCATCAGCCAGTGCTTCATGGGCTCCTGGAAAAGCGAACGGCGCCTGGATCAGCGCCGTTCGCGTTCAAAAGGTCCCCGCAAGTGCCGTCTGGCCGCGTCCTGAACCTGGGTTCAGATCGGCCGCCTGCCGGAGCCATCAGGCGCTTCCGCGTGGGAGCGCACACCGGCTCACTAGAGGCTCGGCAGCCTCGCCATATGGCATTGGTTCAAGGAACTTAAAGCCAGGTGTCGAACACCGCAGGGATTGAAAGGATCCTAGATCAGCTTTTCCTGACCGGCCAGCAGCTGGTCGATCGCCGTTTGCATCGATTGGATTCTACGCTGCGCGCGCGCAGCGTCAATCGGCATCGACGCCGCGGTCGTGTCGGTCGAGCGCGCACGCAACAGGTCGTGCGCGAGGTTGACCGCGGCCATGACGGCGATGCGGTCGACCGCCGTGACCTTGCCGGCGTCGCGGATCTCGCGCATGCGCTTGTCGAGCAGCGCCACCGCCTGCATCAGCTCGGCGCGCTCGGACTCCTTGCACGCGAACTTGTACTCGCGACCGAGGATCGTGCAGTCGAGCTGCATCGTCTTCTCGGCCACCTGCTTGGCGCTCATTCCGCCGGCATCCTGGCGAGCAGCGCGTCGAGGCGGCTAGCGGCCGCGCGCATGCGCTCGTCGAGCACGCGCTCGTGCGCCTGCGCCTGCGCGAGCTTCGCGCGCAGGTCCTCGTTCGCGGCCCGCAGCGCGCGTGTGTGCGCGATCAGGGCGGCGAGCTTCTGCTCGAGGAGCGCCAGTTCGTTGTCCACCGGGCTATGGTGAGGGTAAACGCGCGCGAGCGTCAACCGCGCTCGTCGGCCGCGCCCCGCCCCTCGCCGGTGGCGAGCGGGACGTAGCGCACGCCCAGCACCTCGAGCTCGTCGGAACCGGCCGGCGTGCGCAGCGGCACGACGTCGCCCTCGCGGGCCTTGGTGAGCGCGCGCGCGACCGGCGAGATCCACGACACGTAGCCGCGCGTGGTGTCGGTCTCGTCGATGCCGACGATGCTGATCGTGTGCCTGTCCCCGCCGCGCGTCGCGTAGTCGACGGTCGCGCCGAAGTAGACCTGGTCGACGCCGTCGCGCGCGCGCGACTCCGGATCGACGACCTCGGCGGCATCGAGGCGCTTGACCAGGAACCGGATGCGCCGGTCGATCTCGCGCAGCCGCTTCTTGCCGTACAGGTAGTCGCCGTTCTCGGAGCGGTCGCCGTTCGACGCGGCCCACGCGACCGTCGCGACGAGCGAGGGCCGCTCGGCGCCGACCAGCACGTCGAGCTCGGACTTGAGCCGCGCGAAGCCGCCCGGCGTCATGTAGTTGCGCGAACCCGCCGGCAGCGCCGGCCCCGCCTCGACCTCGTCCTCGTCGTCCGCCGGGGCGTCGCCTTCGCGCGTGAATGCCTTGTTCATCCTTGAAAATACTACTCCTGTCTACTCTCGCGCCCTCGCGACGACGGCGCAGAGCTGCGCGACGCCGTCGACGAAGCGCGGGCCCGGCCGGTGCATGAGGTCGGCATCGACGACGGCGAGGCCGGCGTCGCGCGCCGCCGGCAAGGCGGGCCAGCGACGCCACTCGTCGAGCCAGCGCGGGCGGCGCGCGCCCTCCGTGCCGGCGACGATCAGCGCGGGCTTCTGCGCGAGCACCTCCTCGACGTTGACGACCGGCGCGGGCACCGGCAGCGACGCGAATACGTTCTCGCCGCCGCACAGCGCGATCGCCTGCGTGATCGTGTGATCGGCGCCGATCGTGTAGAGCGGGGCGTCCGAGAGCTGGTAGAACACGCGTATGCGCGCGCCGGGCCGCACACCGCGGGCCAGCGAGGCGAGGCGCGCGCGAAACGCGCCGGCCGATCGCGCCGCCGCCCCCGAGGTTCCGGCGAGCACGCCGAGCTTCTCGATGTCGCTGGCGATCGCATCGATCGTGCGCGGTGCCGTCGTGAACACGGCGATCCCGCGGCCACGCAGGCGCGCGACCTGCGCCGGCGCGGTCCACGGCCAGGTGACGACGAGGTCGGGCGCGAGCGCGAGGATCGCCTCGATGTCGATCGCGTTCGCGTTGCCGACGACCGGCAACGCGCGCACCTCGCGCGGCAGGTCGGTGCGCTCGCCGACCGCGACGAGCTTCGACGCGGCGCCCGCCGATGCGACCAGCTCGGCGGCGTGCGGCGCGAGCGTGACGATGCGGCGCGCCGGCGACGCGAGCTCGACGACCGCGCCCGTGTCGTCGACGACGCGCGCGGCGTGCGCGCTCGCCGCGAGCGCGAGCGCCCCGACGAGCGCGATCAGAGCGCCCATCGCAGGCCGGCGAACGCCTGGGCGCCGCCGGTCGAGTAGCCCGCGGCCAGCTCGTAGTCCTTGTCGAGCACGTTGTCGCCGCGCACGAACAGCGTCACTCCCTTGGCGACCTTCCATTCCGCGACCAGGTTGACGACCGCGTAGCCGCCCATCTTGCGCGTGTTCGCCGCGTCGTCGTAGCGCTTCGAGGACGCGACGACCTCGGCCACCAGCACGACCGGCCCGACGCGATGCTGCGCCGACGCGGCGCCATGCGTGCGCGCGCGGCGGGGCAACAGGTGGCCGGTCCCCTCGTCGGTCGGCGACTGCAGGTCGACCGAGCCCTTGAGCGTCGTGTCGCCGAACGTCGCGTCGGCGGAGAGCGTCACGCCCTCGAGCGTCGCGCGATCGACGTTCTGCGGCGCGCAGGCGAAATCCGCGTCGCACTGGAACACGATCAGCGACTTCACGCGGTTGTGCCACGCGACGGCGCGCGCCTCGACCCGCGCGTCGCCGACGCTTCCCGACCACGCGACGCTCGCCTCGACGTTGCGCGCGGTCTCGGGCACGAGGTTCGGATTCGAGAAGTCGGGAAAGTACAAGTCGTTGAACGACGGCGCCTTGAATGCGGTGCCTCCGCTCGCGGTGACTCGCCAGCCGGGCGCGAAGCGCCAGCCCCACGCGAGCGTGCCGGTCGTGCGGCCGCCGAACTGCGACGAATGATCGTGCCGCAGATTCGCCTGCAGCGCGTGCTCGCCGCGCACGAGACGGTAGACGGCGACGCCGGCGTCGGTATCGCGTGCGGTGACCGGGAAGCTCGCGTTGTCGGCGAGCCGCTCCTCGCGCCGCTCGTAGGCGAGGGCGAGCTCGCCGGCGGGCAGCGACAGGTCGTTCTGCCACCTGTACTGCGTGTCGCGCGTGCGAAACGACGAATCGCCGAAGGCGAGCTTCGAGACCGAATCGTCGACACTCTGCCCGGCGGCGAGCGTCCAGCGCCACCACGGCGTGATCCGGTTGCGGCTGTCGACCTGCCATGCCTCGACGACCGTGATCGTGCGGTCGTCGAAGCCGCCGCCACTCCCGTCGAACGACGCGTCCAGCCGGTTGCGGAAGTATTGCGCGCCCGCGACCTGGTCTTTCGCCCATTCGACGCTCGCGGACGCGCTCACGCTGAACGACTTGTAGTCGTCGCGGTCCGCGTCGAAGCCGAACGTCTCCGGCCCGCTCGCGGCACTGAACCCGTCGCTGCGGCGGCCGCCGACCTGCACGGCGTAACGCAGCGGCCCGTTGCCGCCCGACACGCCGGCGCTCGCGACTGTCGTCGCGTAGGTGCCGTAGCCGACGCTGGCATTGGCGGCGAGCGACGATCCGCCGCGCCGGGTAAACACCTGGATCACGCCGCCGATCGCATCCGCGCCGTACAGCGACGACGCCGGACCGCGCAGGATCTCGATGCGCTCGATCTGCTCGAGCGGGATCGCCTCGAGCGACGCGGCGCCCGCCGACGACGACTCGATGCGCAGGCCGTCGAGCAGCACGACGGTCTGCTGGCGATTGGCGCCGCGGATGAACACGCCCGACGTCGAGCCGGGGCTGCCGTTCTGCACGATCTCGATGCCCGGTTGGCGCGACAGCAGCGCCGCGAGGCTGTCGGCACCGCTTCGCGCGATCTCCTCGGGACCGATGACGGTGACGTCGGCGACGAGCTCGTCGATCGATTGGGGTCCGCGCGCCGCGGTGACGACGACCGGATCGAGCGTCGCGGCCTTGGGGAGCGGCTGCGAAAGGGCGGCGGGGGTGCAGAAGGAAAGTACGACGAAAGCAACGCGCCTCGGCGCGCCGGACGACGAGCGATGACGGGACATGACGAAACGCTTCCGCGTATGGCCGCACATCCCCGCACGGGCCGTGGTCGGACGCGTGCGCGGCGCGCACGGTCGCAGGCCGGTCTCCGGGCTCGTCATGCGGGCCGCTCCGCCTTCCCGCCGCGCGATGCGGCAGTGGCGTGAGGAGCGGCCCTCGAGGACTCACCGTTGCGGGGGCAGCCGCGGAATCCGCGCCGCCGTCGTGCTGCCTGGCGCGCCACCGCGTTCCCGTTTCACCCGCCGCGGGGAAGCCACGGCGGACACCTGCAGCGCCGATGGTAGCGCATGTCCTACGGGGGCCGTCGCGATCGGGGCATAGAATCGGACGATGCTCGCCAAGCTTTCGGCAGTCCTGCTCGCGGCGCTCGTCGCCGGTTGCGCGTCGCTGCCGCCGCTCGACGGCCGCGTCGAGTCGCGCGCGTCGGTCGACACCGCGACGACGCGACTCGGCCGCGCGATCGTGCCGAATGTCGCCGGACATCCCGGGCGCTCGGGCATCTATCCGCTGCCGACGTCCCACCAGGCGTTCGCGGCGCGCGCGTTCCTCGCGCAGGCGGCCGACCGGACGCTCGACGTCCAGTACTACCTCTGGCACGACGACGAGACCGGCACGCTGCTGCAGGAGGCGCTGTCGCAGGCGGCCGCACGCGGCGTGCGCGTGCGGTTGCTGCTCGACGACATCAACACGTCGGGGCAGGACGCGCGGCTCGCCGCGCTCGACGCCGATCCGAACATCGAGGTGCGGCTCTACAACCCGTTCGCCAACCGCCGCGTGCGCGCGCTCGACTTCGTCGCCGATTTCGCGCGCGTCAACCGGCGGATGCACAACAAGTCGTTCACGGCCGACAACCAGGTGACGATCGTCGGCGGGCGCAACGTCGGCAACGAGTACTACGGCGCGGGCCAGGAGGTCGAATTCACCGACCTCGACGTGATCGCTGTCGGACCGGTCGTTCGCGACGTGTCGGTCGCCTTCGACCTCTACTGGAACAGCGCGTCGGCCTATCCGATCGCGTCGATCGTGCCGCCGGCGCCGGCGGACGCGCGCGCGACGCTCGAGGCGACGTTCGCGTCGATGCGCGCCGAACCGGACGCGGCCGCCTACCTCGAGGCGTTGCGCGATTCGCCGCAGGTGCGCGAGCTGCTGGGCGGGCGCCTGCCGTTCGAGTGGACCGACGCGCGCGTGGTCCGCGACGAGCCGCGCAAGACGCTCGACACGTCCGACGACACCTCGTTGCTGTTGCTCGCCGCGTTGCTGCCCGCGATCGGCGAGCCGAAACGCACGTTCGACCTGGTGTCGCCGTACTTCGTCCCGGGCGAGCGCGGCACCGACGTGCTCGTCCGGCTGGCGCGCAGCGGCGTGCGCGTGCGTATCCTGACCAATTCGCTGGCCGCGACCGACGTCGGGCCGGTGCACGCGGGCTATTCGAAGCGCCGCGTGGCGCTGCTCGGCGCCGGCGTGCGGCTCTACGAGTTCAAGCCGATGGCCGCGCCGCCGCCCAGCGACGCGAAGAAAGGCATCGCGGGCAGCCGCGGCGCAAGCCTCCACGCCAAGACCTTCGCGATCGACGGCGAGCGCCTCTTTGTCGGCTCGTTCAATTTCGACCCGCGCTCGGCGCGCCTCAATACCGAGATGGGCCTCGTGATCGACAGCGCGCCGCTCGCGCGCCGTCTCGTGCAGCGGCTGGATGCCGACCTGCCGAACGTGGCGTGGGAGGTCCGGCTGCGCGACGACGGAACGCTCGAGTGGATCGAGCGCGGGCCCGCCGGGGAGGTTCGCTACGCCGAGGAGCCGCATACATCCGCAATGCGCCGCGCGTGGGTCCACTGGATGTCGTTCCTCCCGATCGACGGGTTGCTCTGAAGCCGCTCCGTCGACGCCGGCGGCGTTCCGTCGCCCGGCCGGCACGTGCGGCCCCGCTGGGCTATACTCCGGCCCCTTCTGCTTCTCGCGCGCCCCCCGGCTACTCCCGGCTCCGGCGCCGTTCGCGTGACCCGCAAGCTGTACATCCGCACCTTCGGGTGCCAGATGAACGAGTACGACTCGGCCCGCATGGCCGACGTCCTCGCCCACAGCGACGGCCTCAAGCCGACCGACCGCGTCGACGAGGCCGACGTCATCCTGTTCAACACGTGCTCGGTGCGCGAGAAGGCGCAGGAGCGCGTATTCCATGACCTGGGCCGCGTGCGCGCGCTCAAGGAAGCGCGGCCCGACATCATCATCGGCGTCGGCGGTTGCGTCGCGTCGCAGGAAGGCGGAGCGATCGTCGAGCGCGCGCCGTATGTCGACGTGGTGTTCGGGCCGCAGACTTTGCACCGTCTGCCTGCGCTGATCCGCGCGCGCCGCGAGACCGGCCGACCGCAGGTCGACGTCAGGTTTCCCAGCATCGAGAAGTTCGACGCATTGCCGCCGCCGCGCGTCGAAGGCGCCTCGGCGTTCGTCTCGGTGATGGAAGGCTGCAGCAAGTACTGCACGTTCTGCGTCGTGCCCTACACGCGCGGCGAGGAGGTGTCGCGGCCGCTCGACGACGTGCTGACCGAGGTCGCGGATCTCGCGCTGCAAGGCGTCCGGGAAGTCACGCTGCTCGGCCAGAACGTCAACGCCTATCGCGGCGCGCGCGACGGCACCGACGCGATCGCCGACTTCGCCACGCTGATCGAGCACGTCGCGGAGCTGCCCGGGATCGAGCGCATCCGCTACACGACGTCGCACCCGAAGGAGATGACGCCGCGCCTGATCGACGCGTATCGAAACGTCGACAAGCTCGTGTCGCAGCTGCACCTGCCCGTGCAATCGGGCTCCGACCGCGTGCTCGCCGCGATGAAGCGCGGCTACACGGCGCTCGAGTACAAGTCGACCGTGCGCAAGCTGCGCGCCGCGCGGCCCGATCTGTCCCTCTCGTCCGACTTCATCGTCGGGTTCCCGGGCGAGACGGACGACGATTTCGAGCGCACGATGAAGCTCGTCGCCGACGTCGGCTTCGATGGCGCGTTCTCGTTCCTCTACTCGCCGCGGCCGGGCACGCCGGCTGCGGAGCTTCCCGATCCGGTGCCGCGCGACGTCGCGCAAGAGCGCCTCGAGCGGCTGCAGGCGGCGATCGACGCGCAGTACCGCGCGGCGTCCGACGCGATGGTCGGCAGCCGCCAGCGCGTGCTCGTCACCGGCCGCTCCGCCCGGGACGCGCACGAGCTCGCCGCGCGGACCGGCAACAACCGTGTCGTCAATTTCGCCGGCGATCCCGCCCTCGCCGGCCATTATGTCGACGTCGTCGTATCCGCCGCGCTCGCGCACTCGCTGCGCGGCGAGCTCTGCGCCTGACGCCGGCCACTACGAGTCCCACGAGGTTTCCATGAACAAGCCCACCGCTGCCGCCGTCCTCGTCTCCGCCGCGTTCGCGCTCGCCGGCTGTGCGACGGCCCCGACCGAACCCGCGGCCTCCGCCGAGGCCGCGCGCGCGACCGCGGACGTCGCGCGCGTCGCGGGCGTCGCCGCCGCCGCCGCCGTCGGCGCGCAGGCGGCCGCGCAGCAGCAGCCCGGCGCGGCCAACAGCGCGACGCGTCCGCCCGCCGGTGCGCCCGCTGCCGCGGCTGCCGCTGCCGCCGCTGCGGCGGCAGCAGCGTCGCAAACACGGCCGTTCGCGGAGGTCGTGAAGGACGCGAAGGAGTCGAAGGGCTACTTCACGCTGTGGCAGAAGGACGAAAAGGTCTGGATCGAGATCCAGCCCGACCAGATCGACAAGCCGATGTTCTTCTCGGCGAACCTGGCGAGCGGGCTCGGCGAGAATTTCCTGTTCGGCGGCCTGATGGGCCGCTCGCACGTCGTCGAGTTCCGGAAGATCGGCAACAATGTGCAGCTCGTCGCGCGCAACGAGCGCTACTTCGCGCAGCCCAAGACGCCCGAGGCCCTTGCGGTCGCGGAAGCATTCTCGGACAGCCTCGTCGCTTCCGCGCCGGTCGCGTCGCAGCCGCATCCGGAGCGCAAGTCGGTCCTGGTCGAGCTCAACACACTGTTGTTCTCCGACATTCCCGGCGCTTATGCGACGCTCGACCGTGTCTACCGGCAGGCCTACAGCTTCGACGCGCGCAACACCGCTATCGTGCGCACGCGCTCGACCGCCGATGCGATCGGCGTGACGGTGAACGCGCACTACGCGCTCGCGCGCGTGTCGCTTCCGCCGCCCATCGTGTCGCCCGGCGCGCAGGTTCCGACGATCCCGGCAACGCTTCCCGATCCGCGAAGCTTTTTCCTCGGTTACCAGTACAACCTGACCAAGCTGCCCGACGAGCCCATGCGGCCGCGCGTCGCGGACCCGCGCGTCGGCTATTTCATGGTGTCGCGCTTCGACTATTCGAGCGACACCAAGATCACGCCGAACGTCAACTACGTGAAGCGCTGGCGCCTCGAGAAGAAGGATCCGGCGGCGGCGCTCTCGGAGCCCAAGCAGCCGATCGTGTTCTGGATCGACCGCAACGTGCCGGTGCGCTACCGCGACACGATCGTCGCGGGCGTGCTCGAGTGGAACAAGGCGTTCGAGCGCATCGGGTTCAAGGACGCCGTGCAGGCGAAGGTGCAGCCCGACGACGCCGACTTCGACACGCTCGATGCGCGCCACGCGTCGATCCGCTGGATGACCTCGGCGCGGCCGATCTTCGGCGGCATCGGACCGTCGCAGTCCGACCCGCGCACCGGCGAGATCCTCGACGCCGACATCGGCATCGACCCGGTCCGCCTGCGCTTCGCGCGCTACCGGCTCGCGGACTCGTCCGGCGCGACGGCGGCCGCGGCCGCCAACGGCCTCGCCTCGACGCTGCTCCCCGAGAACGCGATGGTGTGCCGGATCGCCGACTTCCTCGCCGAGGAGCGCGGCTTCGCGATGGACCTCCTCGCGGCGCGCGGCGTGATCGACCCCGACGGCCCGGCGGCCGAGGAGTTCGTGCTGTCCGACCTCAAGGAAGTCACGATGCACGAAGTCGGGCACGCGCTCGGCCTCACGCACAATTTCCGCGCCTCGACGATCTACTCGCAGTCGCAGCTCAGCGACAAGGAGTTCACGAAGAAGAACGGCGTGTCGGGCTCGGTGATGGAGTACACGCCGATCAACCTGGCGCTGCGCACCGAGCCGCAGGGCGAGTACTCGATGTCGACGCTCGGCCCTTACGACTACTGGGCGATCGAGTACGCGTACCGCGAGATCGCGCCGGAGAGCGAGGCCGCCGAGCTTCGGAGGATCGCCGGCCGCAGCAACGAGCCGCTGCTCGCTTACGCCTATGACGACGAGACCAACCAGGCGATCGATCCCGATGCGACGGCCGGCGACCTCGGCAGCGATCCGTTGTCGTACGCCGCGCGTCGCCTGACGCTCGCGAAGGAGCTGTGGGAGCGCTGGGAAGCGCGTCCGCTCAAGCCGGGCGAGTCGTACGCGGCGCTCCGCCGCAACATCTCGCGCGGCATCACGCAGGTGCGCGAGAGCGGCCTGCTCGCCGCCCGCTACATCGGCGGCATCAGCGTGCTGCGCGATTCGGCAGGCTCCGGCCGTACGCCGATGAACCCGGTCGCGATGGGCAAGCAGCGCGACGCGCTCCGGCTGATCGAGACCGGCGTGTTCAGCGCCGACAGCTTCCGCTTCAAGCCGGAATTCCTGCGCAGCCTGTCGGTCGACTTCCTGGACCGCGGCGACACCTACGACGTCGGCCTCGCGCCGTCCGGATTCGACTACTCGCTGCCGACGCAGGTGCTGGTCGCGCAGAAGACGGTGCTCGACCGCGTGATGAGCGAGACGGTCGCGCAGCGGCTGCTCGACGCCGAAGGCAAGGTCGACAAGCCCGGCGACGCGCTGCAGCTCGCCGAGGTGTACTCGACCTTGCACCGCGCGATCTGGAGCGAGCTCAAGGGCGGCAAGGACATCCCGCTGATGCGGCGCAACCTGCAGCGCGAGCACGCGGCGAAGCTCGCGCAGGCGCTCCTGCGGCCGACGGGCTCGATGCCGGCGGACGCGAAGGCGCTGATGCGCGCCGACGCGAAGGTGCTGCGCGGCGAGATCGCGGCGGCCGCGACGAGGCCGGGCTGGTCGGCGGCGGCGTCGGCGCACCTCGCCGAGAGCCAGGGCATGCTCGACGAGGCGCTCAAGGCGCCGCTCGTGCGCTCGACGATCTAAAAGCGCGGTCGACCAAAGCCGGCGATGGCAACACGCAGAACGGAAACCTCGGTCACGCTGTCGCCGCCCGACAACCGCGCGCTCGCGAACCTGTGCGGGCCGCTCGACGCGAACCTGCGCCAGATCGAGGCCGCCTGCGACGTCGCGATCACGCATCGCGGCGGGACGTTCACGATCGCCGGCGCGCCCGACCGCGCGGCGCAGGCGAAAGCCGCGCTGGAGCGCTTCTACGCGGCGGCCGAGAAGCCGCTGTCGGTCGACGACATTCAGCTCGGCCTGGTCGAGATCGCCACGCGCGGCCCGCACCGGCCAGGCGAGGACGACGACACGCCGGCACTTCGCACGCGCCGCGCCGACCTGCACGGCCGCACGCCCAACCAGGTCGCGTATCTCAACGCGATCCAGGCGCACGACATCACGTTCGGCATCGGTCCAGCCGGGACCGGCAAGACCTACCTCGCGGTGGCGTGCGCAGTCGACGCGATCGAGCGCGACACGGCCAAGCGGCTGGTGCTCGTGCGACCGGCCGTCGAGGCCGGCGAGCGGCTGGGCTTCCTGCCGGGGGATATGGCCCAGAAGGTCGATCCCTACCTGCGCCCGCTCTACGATGCTCTTTACGACCTGATGGGCTTCGACAAGGTCGCCAAGCTCTTCGAGCGCCAGACGATCGAGATCGCGCCGCTCGCGTATATGCGCGGGCGCACGCTCAACCACAGCTTCATCATCCTCGACGAGGCGCAGAACACCACGCCCGAGCAGATGAAGATGTTCCTGACGCGGATCGGATTCGGCACGCGCGCGGTGATCACCGGCGACGTCACGCAGATCGACCTCGCGCGAGGGAGCAAGAGCGGGCTCATCGAAGCCGACCGCGTGCTGCGCGATGTACGCGGCCTCGCGTTCTGCCGCTTCACGAGCGCCGACGTGGTGCGCCATCCGCTGGTGCAGAAGATCATCGATGCGTACGAGCGCGACACCCCGCCTTGACCCGCGCCCGGCGCGCCGCCGCGCTCCGCGACTCGCGCTCGACGTCCAGTACGCGGTCGCGCGCAAGGGACTGCCGGCCCCAGCGACGGTCAAGCGATGGGCCGCGGCGGCGCTCGAGCGCGACGTCGTCGCGACGCTGCGCTTCGCCGGGCTCGCCGAGGGGCGCACGCTGAACGCGCTCTACCGCGGCAAGGACCACGCGACCAACGTCCTGACGTTCGTGTACGATGACGCCGTCCCGCTCGCAGGGGACATCGTGCTGTGCGTGCCGGTGATCCGGCACGAGGCGAAGGCGGGCGGGCGTTCGCTACGCGCACACATGGCGCACCTCGTCGTGCACGGGATGCTGCACCTGCAGGGCCACGATCATGCGATGCCGCGCGACGCGGCGCGCATGGAGGCGCGCGAGACCGCGCTCCTCGCGGCGCTCGGCCACCCCGATCCCTACGCGCAGGCCGACTGAAGCGATGGCGACGACGTCGGACACCGACGAGCACGACGAGCCGCGACCGACGCTGCTCGAGCGCCTCTCCGCGTTCCTGACGCGCGAGCCCGAGGACCGCGGCGAGCTCCTCGACCTGCTGCGCGGCGCGTTCGAGCGCCGCCTGCTCGACGCCGACGCGCTGTCGATGATCGAGGGCGTGCTCAACGTCTCCGAGATGACGGTGCGCGACGTGATGATCCCGCGCTCGCAGATGGACTGCGTGTCGATCGACGACGAGCCCGAGGCGTTCATCCCGATGGTCATCGAGACCAAGCACTCGCGCTTCCCGGTCATCGGCGAGAGCAAGGACGACGTCGTCGGCATCCTGCTCGCGAAGGAGCTGCTCAACTACTACCGCAACCCCGAGGGCTTCACGCTGCGAGACACGCTGCGGCCCGCGGTGTTCGTGCCCGAGTCGAAGCGCCTGAACGTGCTGCTGCGCGAGTTCCGCAGCAACCGCAACCACATCGCGATCGTCGTCGACGAGTACGGCGGCGTGTCGGGCCTGGTCACGATCGAGGACGTGCTCGAGCAGATCGTCGGCGACATCGAGGACGAGTACGACTTCGACGAGACCGAGGACAACATCATCGCCGAAGGCTCCGGGCGCTTCCGCGTCAAGGCGCAGACCGAGATCGCCGACTTCAACGGGCGCTTCGGCAGCCGCCTGTCCGACGACGCGGTCGACACGGTCGGCGGGCTGGTCGTGCACGCGTTCGGCCGCCTGCCCAAGCGCGGCGACAGCGTCACGATCGGCGACTACCGCTTCCGCGTCGTGCGCGCGGACAGCCGCCGCATCCACACGCTGCAGGTCGAGAAGGCCGCGCCGCCTCAGGCGCCTGCGCCGGCGGCCTGACCCAGGCTTCCGTGCTCCGCGCCGCCCTTGCCGCGCTCGCCGGCGCGCTGACCGTGTTCGGCTACGCGCCGTTCGGCGTCGCGCTCGCGCCGATCGCGACGCTCGCGGTGCTGTTCTGGATGTGGCGGGACGCACCGACGGCGCGCGCAGCCGCCGGCCTGGGATTCGCGTTCGGCGCGGGACTGTTCGGCGCCGGCGTGTCGTGGATCGCGATCGCGCTCGAGCGCTTCGGCGGCATGCCCGCACCGCTCGCGATCGTCGGCATCGCCGGCTTCTGCGCCTACCTCGCGCTGTGGCCCGCGCTCGCCGGCTGGGCGGTCGCGCGCGTCGCGCCAGCCGGTTGCGCGTGGCGCTTCGCCGCCGCCGCGGCCGCGTGGACGCTCGCCGAGTGGCTGCGCGGGTTCATCCTGTCGGGCTTCCCGTGGCTCGCCGTCGGTCACGCCGAGCTGCCGGGCAGCACGCTCGCGGGCTTCGCGCCGCTCGGTGGGGTGTTCGGCGTCTCGCTCGCGGTCGCGGCGTGCGCCGCGCTTCTCGCCTGGGCGATCGACGCGATCGCGCGCGGCGCGCGATGGCCGCTGATCGGTGCGACGGGCGCCATCGCCGCGCTGTTCGCCGCAGGTGCCGCGCTCGACGGCATCGCGTGGACGCGGCCGCATGCGGCGCCCGTTGCCGTGTCGCTGGTGCAGGGCAACATCGCGCAGGAGGAGAAGTTCGATCCGGACCTGCGCGAGCGCGCGTTCCGTATCTACGCCGAGCTCGTGGCGTCGACCAAGGGTACGATCGTCGTGCTGCCCGAGAGCGCGTTCCCGGTGTTCGGGCACCAGGTCCCCCAGGCGACGATCGAGACGCTCGCCGCGACCATGAAGCAGCGGAAAGGCGATGTGCTGCTCGGCGTGTTCGTCGCGCGCCCGCCCGGGGAAGGCGAGACGCAGCCGCACATCCACAACAGCGTCGTCTCGCTGGGCGCCTCGCCGACGCAGCTCTACCGCAAGCGGCACCTCGTGCCGTTCGGCGAGACGATCCCCGCGAAGGCGCTGGTCGGCTGGGTGATCGAGCGCGTGCTCGCGATCCCGCTGTCGGACCAGACGCCCGGCCCCGCCGACCAGCCGCCGTTCGCGCTCGCCGGCGAGCGGCTCGCCGTCCACATCTGCTACGAGGACGCGTTCGGCAGCGAGCTCGCCGCGTGGTCGCGCGATGCGACGGTGCTCGTCAACGTGACCAACGACGCGTGGTACGGCCGCTCGATCGCCGCGTGGCAGCACAACCAGATCGCCGCGATGCGCGCGAAGGAGACCGGCAAGCCGATGCTCCGCGCGACCAACACCGGCATCACCAGCGTGATCGACGCAGACGGTGCCATACGCGTGCAGCTTCCGTGGTTCCGCCGCGGCGTGCTCGAGACGACGATCACCGGTCGTACCGGCGAGACGCCGTTCGTGCGCTTCGGTAACCTGCCCGTCGCGATCGTCTCGCTCGCGCTCCTCGTCCTCGCCTACGTTATGGCCCGGAGGGCCGCCTAAATGACCGCCACGCTCGAAATCGCCGGACTGTCCAAGACCTATCCCAACGGCGTGCGCGCGCTCGACGGCGTCACGCTGGCGATCCCGCCCGGGATGTACGGCCTGCTCGGGCCCAACGGCGCGGGCAAGTCGACGCTGATGCGCACGCTCGCGACGCTGCAGGACGCCGACGCCGGGACCGCGCGGCTCGGCGACCTCGACGTGCTGCGCGACAAGGACCGCGTCCGGCGGATCCTGGGCTACCTGCCGCAGGACTTCGGCGTCTATCCGAAGGTCTCGGCGCTCGACATGCTCGACCACCTGGCGCGGCTCAAGGGCATCGACGAGCGCGGCGTGCGGCGCGACACCGTCGAGGCGCTGCTCAAGCAGGTCAACCTCTGGGACGTGCGAAAAAAGGCGCTGGGCGGCTATTCGGGCGGCATGCGCCAGCGCTTCGGCATCGCTCAGGCATTGCTCGGCGATCCGCGGCTCGTGATCGTCGACGAGCCGACTGCGGGGCTCGACCCCGAGGAGCGCGTGCGTTTCCACAACCTGCTCGCCGACATCGGCGACGACGTGATCGTCATCCTGTCGACGCACATCGTGTCCGACGTCTCGGATCTTTGCGCGCGCATGGCGATCATCCATCGCGGCCGCGTGCTGATCGAAGGCGAGCCCGCGACGCTGACGGGCGCGATCGAGGGGCGCGTGTGGCAGAAGGCGATCGCGCGCCACGAGCTCGAGGCGGCGCGCGCGGCCTTTTCCGTGATCTCGACGAGGCTGCTGGCCGGCCGCACGCTCGTGCACGTCGTCGGCGACGCGCCGCCGGACGACGGCTTCGTGCCGGTCGAGGCGACGCTCGAGGACGTCTACTTCGCCGCGATCGCCGGCCGCCATCCCGACCTGCCGTCCCTTGCGGCCTCGGCGCGCGAGGCCGAGGTCGCCTGATGCGCGCATTCCTCGCGATCGCCCTTTTCGAGGTCCGCACGCGGCTGCGGCGCCTGTCGACGTGGGTCTACTTCATCGTGTTCGCGGCGCTCGCGATGATGTGGATCGCGGCGGCCGGCGGCGTGATCCCGGGCGCGATCATCTCGTTCGGCAGCGGGAAGGTCTGGATCAATTCGCCGTTCGCGATCGCGCAGACCGTGGCATTCCTCGGCCTGGCGGCGCTGACGGTCATCGGCGCGATCATGGGGCGCGCGATCCAGCAGGACGCCGAGTACCGGACCGAGGCGTTCTTCCATACCGCGCCGATCTCCAAGCTCGCGTACCTCGGCGGGCGCTTCGCCGGCGCGGCCGTCGTGCTGCTGGTGATCCTGTCGTCGATCGCGGTCGGCGGCCTGGCCGGGCTCGCGATGCCGGGGATCGATCCCGACCGCGTCGGTCCGGTGCGGCTGTGGCCGTACGTCGTGCCCTACCTCACGATCCTGCTGCCCAACATCGTCGTGCTGGGCGGCCTCTTCTTTTGCCTCGGCGCCCTTACGCGCCGGATGCTGCCGGTCTACGTCGGCAGCGTCGTGCTGCTGGTCGGCTGGCTCGCCGCCAACGCGCTCATCCGGACCATGGAGAACAAGACGCTGGCTGCGCTGATCGACCCGTTCGGCAGCGTCGCGATGTCGCGGCTGACCGAATACTGGTCGATCGCCGAGCGCAACGAGTGGCTCGTGCCGTTCGAGGGCCTGCTCCTCGCCAATCGCGCGCTGTGGCTCGGGTTCGCCGCGCTCGTCGTCGGCGTCACGTTCTGGCGCTACCGTTTCGCCGTCGCGCAGATGGGCGGGCGCAAGCGCCGCGCCGTCGCGGACGACGACGTCGCGCCCATCGCACGCGCGGCGCTGCCGACGGTCGCGCCGTCCGCCCTGCAGCCGTGGCGCCTGTTGCCGCGCATGACCTGGATGTACTTCCGCGAGACGGTCAAGAACGTGTACTTCGGCGTGATCGCGCTCGCCGGCGTGCTGTTCTTCGTGACGTCGAGCACGACGGCCGGCGCCATCTTCGGCACGACGACCTGGCCGGTCACTTGGCAGATGCTCGACCTCGTGTCCGGCACTTTCGGCATCTTCATGGTCGCGATCATCGCGTTCTACGCGGGCGAGCTCGCCTGGCGCGAGCGCGAAAGCCGCCTCGACCAGATCCACGACGCGCTGCCGCTGCCGACCTGGCTGCCGTTCGTCGCGAAGCTCCTCGCGCTGTTGCTCGTGCCGGTCGTGCTGCAAGCGGTGCTGATGCTGGCCGGCATCGGCGTGCAGACCGGGAAGGGCTACACGAACTACGAGCCCGGGCTCTACCTGCGCACGCTGTTCGGCATCGAGCTCGTCGACTACTGGCTGATCTGCGTGCTGGCGCTGACGGTTCACTCGGTCGTCAACCAGAAGTACCTCGGCCACTTCGTGATGATCGTGTACTTCATCGCGCTCGCCGCGATGGATCTCGTGGGGCTGCAGCACATCATCTACAAGTACGGCGTGAACGGCGGCTACATCTACTCGGACATGAACGGCTTCGGACCCTTCCCGTTGCGGTTCCGTTCGATGCAGCTCTACTGGAGCGCCGCCGCGATGCTGCTCGCGATCGCCGGCTACCTCGCATGGGTGCGCGGCACGACGAGCGACTGGCGCGGCCGGCTCGCGATCGCGCGAGCGCGCTTCACGCGCCCCGTCGCCGCGTTCGCCGCGGTCGCGGCCGTCGCGATGGCGTCGCTGGGCGGCTGGGTGTACTGGAACACGAACGTGCTCAACCCTTACGTGACGACGCACGGCCTCGAGCGCCGGCAGGCCGACTACGAGAAGAAGTACAAGGCGACCGCCGCCGACGCGCAGCCCAAGATCACCGCGGTCAAGGTGGCCGTCGATCTCTATCCGTCCGAGGAGCGCGTGCGCATGCGCGGGACCTATGCGCTGGAGAACCGGTCGGGCCGGCCGGTCGAGGTCGTGCACCTCGGCTTCCTGGCGGGGCCGATCCTGAAGGTCCACGAGCTCGCCTTCGGCGTGCCCGCGACGCTCGCCGTCGACGACATGGACATCGGCGTGAAGAGCTACCGGCTCGGCGCGCCGCTCGCGCCGGGCGAGCGCACGGAGCTGAAGTTCGACCTCGAGGTCGCACAGCGCGGCTTCCGCAACGCGGGCGCGTACACCGACGTCGTCGAGAACGGCTCGTTCGTCAACGGCGCCACGCTCCTGCCGATCCTCGGTTACCAGGAGCGCGCCGAGCTCGTGACCGATCGCGACCGCAAGAAGTTCGACCTCGCGCCGCGCGAGCGCATGCGCCCGCGCGAGGACGCCCAGGCGCGCCAGGAGAACCAGATCACGACCGACGCCGACTTCATCGCGTTCGAGGCCGTCGTCGGCACCGAGGAAGGGCAGCTCGCGATCGCGCCCGGCTACCTTGAGCGCGACTGGAGTGACGGCAAGCGGCACTACTTCGCCTACAAGATGGACGCGCCGATCCTGAACTTCTACGCGTTCCAGTCCGGCCGCTACACGGTCAGGCGCGACCGCTGGAACGACGTCGCGATCGAGATCTGGTACCAGCCGGGGCACGAGTACAACCTCGACCGGATGGTCGCCGCGACCAAGGACGGGCTCGACTATTTCACCGCGGCGTTCGGGCCCTACCAGCACCGCCAGTTCCGCATCATCGAGTTCCCGCGCTACCAGACGTTCGCGCAGGCGTTCCCGAACACGATCCCGTACTCGGAAGGGATCGGCTTCATCGCGCGCGTGCGTAGCGACGACCCCGACGACGTCGACTATCCGTACTACGTGACCGCGCACGAGCTCGCGCACCAGTGGTGGGCGCACCAGGTCGTCGGCGCGAACGTGCAAGGCGCCACGATGCTGGTCGAGACGCTCGCGCAATACTCGGCGCTGATGGTCATGAAGCGCAAGGTCGGCGACGCGTCGATGCAGCGCTTCCTGCGTTACGAGCTCGACCGCTACCTGATCGGCCGCAGCACCGAGCAGAAGAAGGAGCTGCCGCTCGCGCGCGTCGAGAACCAGGACTACATCCACTACCGCAAGGGCAGCCTGGTCATGTACGCGCTGCAGGACTACCTCGGCGAGGACGCGGTCAACCGCGCGGTCCGGGCATTCCGCGACGCGTGGGCGTTCAAGGGCCCGCCGTATCCGACGACGCTCGACTTCCTCGCGAAGGTGCGCGAGGTGACGCCGCCCGGTCTCGAGCGAACCGTCGACGACCTGTTCGAGTCGATCACGCTGTTCGACAACCGCGCGGTCGCAGCGACCGCGAAGGCGCTCCCCGGCGGCCGCTACGAGGTCAAGGTCGACGTCTTCGCGAAAAAGCGCAAGGCCGACGAGCTCGGCAAGGAGTCCGACGCGCCGCTCGACGACCTGATCGACGTCGGCGTGCTCGACGAGGAAGGCAAGGCGATCGTCGTCGAGAAGAAGCGCATCGACCGCGAGAGCATGAGCTTCGCGTTCACCGTCGACCGCGCGCCCGCGCGCGCCGGCATCGATCCGTTCAACAAGCTCATCGACCGGCGCCCCAAGGACAACACGGTGCCGGTCGCGATCGTCCCCTAGGGCCTGTGAGCGCTACCGGGGCGTTCGCGTGACTCATGAAACGGCCGCCATCGAGGCGCACACCGCAAGCCGTAGCGCCACTACGGAGAGGATGTGCAACGACGATGGCGGCCGTTTCATGAGATCACCCGGAGGGCCCGTGCCGCGCTGGCCGCAGGGCGTTGTTGCTCAGTCGTTATGTGCTGGAAGCACATGGCCTCCTTCGCGCCTAGCCCTGCGGCC
>DATBSV010000128.1:0-20889 GCA_036559685.1 Casimicrobiaceae bacterium | reverse complement strand
GGCGATCGAAGCTCGCGGCGGGGCGAACCGGTGGGGTCGGGGGCACGGTGCGGGGAGGCGACAGGACCGGCGATTGTAGCGGTCCGTGCCCCGGCCCGCCAATTCGACGCGAACGGCGCATCGCGCCGCGTGCGCCCCGTCACCCCTCGAGCAGGCGCCCTTCGGCGATCGCGAGATTCTCCGGCCGCCCGAGCAGAACCACGACGTCGCCCGATTCGAAGCGCCAGTCGGGCGTGGGTCGCGTCGAGCGCGACCCGCGCCGCCGCACGCCGCGGATCTCAACCAGCCCTTCGAGGCCGATCTCCTCCAGCGTTTGGCCCACCGCGGCTGCACGCTCGGTCAGCAGCACCGACTTGAGGCGCGGCTGCAGGTTCTCGGCCGCGTCGGCGGCGTCGGTCGCGCCGTGGAAGAAGCCGCGGAACAGGCTGTAGCGCTCCTCGCGGATCGCGCGGATCCGCGCGAGGACCCGGTTCAGCGGCACGCCGAGCAGCAGGAGCGAGTGCGACGCGAGCATCAGGCTGCCCTCGAGGACCTCCGGGACGACCTCGGTCGCCCCGGCGGCGAGGAGCGCGTCGAGGTTGGTGTCGTCGACGGTGCGCACGACGACCGGCAGGTCGGGCCGCGCCGCGTGAACCTCGTGCAGGATCTTGAGCGCGAGCGGGACATCGGCGAACGTGACGACGACCGCGCGCGCCTTCGCGAGTCCCGCCGCCACGAGCGTCTCGCGCCGGCCCGCGTCGCCGTAGACGACCGTCGCGCCGGCGCCGGACGCCTCGCGCACGCGGTAGGGGTCGTTGTCCAGCGCGACGAGCGGGATCTCCTCGGCCTCGAGCAGCCGCGCGAGGTTCTGGCCGCTGCGCCCGTAGCCGCAGACGATCACGTGGTCCTGGCGCGACATCGCCTGCGTCGCGATCGCGGTCACGTGCGCGGCGCGCGCGAGCCAGTCGTTCGCGGTGAGCCGCCGCACGATCGGTTCGACGTTCTGGATCAGGAGCGGCGCGAAGAGCATCGACAGCACCATCGCCGCGAGCACCGTCTGCTGCACCGCGCCGTCGACGATGCCGTTCAGCACCGCGAGCGCGAGCATCACGATCGCGAGCTCGCCCGCCTGCGCGAGGTAGAGCCCGGTGCGCAGCGCCGTCGCCAGGGGCGACCCGAACCCCCGCGCGATCAGCACGATGAGGCCGAGCTTCGCGGCGACCGGCACGACCAGCAGCGCCAGGACCCAGGGAAAGTTCGCCACCACGACCCGAAGGTCGAGCGACATGCCGACGGTGACGAAGAACAGGCCGAGCAGCACGTCGCGGAACGGCGCGATGTCCTCCTCGACCTGGTAGCGGAACTCGGTCTCGGCGATCAGCATGCCGGCGAGGAAGGCGCCGAGTTCGAGCGAGAGCCCGGCCACCTCGGTGAGCGCCGCCAGCCCGAGGGCGACGAACAGGAGGTTCAGCGTGAAAAGCTCGCGCGAGCGCTGGCGTGCAATCACCGAGAACCACCAGCGCATCGGCCGCTGGCCCGCGTAGAGCACGACGCCGAGCGCGAGCGCGGCCTTCACGGCGGCGAGCCCGAGCGCCAGCGCGAGCGTCGTTCCTTCCGCGTGCAGCGACGGGATCACGATCAGGAACGCGACGACGGCGAGGTCCTGGAACAGCAGGATCCCGACCGCGTCGCGGCCGTGCTGCGTCGCGAGCTCGTTCCGCTCGGAGAGCATCTTGATCACGATCGCCGTGGAGCTCATCGCGAACGCGCCGCCGAGCACCAGGCCGACCTGCCAGCCGAATCCCGCGACCAAGCCGGCGGCCGTTCCCGCCGCCGTGGTCGCCGCGACCTGCGCGAGCCCGAGCCCGAACACCGCGCGGCGCATCGCGCGAAGCTTCGGCAGGCTGAACTCGAGGCCGACCGAGAACAGCAGGAACACGATGCCGAATTCGGCGACCGAGCGCGTCGTCTCGACGTCGGCGACCCACCCGAACGAGTGCGGGCCGAACGCGATGCCGACGATCAGGTAGCCCAGGATCGGCGGCAGCCGGACGAGCCGGCAGATCACGACGACGACGACCGTAACCGCGAGCAGGACGACGATCAGGGGCAGGGCCTGGAGCATGGCGCGGTCAGGCGGTGCGCGGCGGCGGCGAGGGGGGTGGGCGGTTACGCGACGGTAGCACGGCCCTCCCCGTGCCCGCTGCGTCGCTCGCACCGGGGGTCGATATACTTGCGCGCATGAGCGCCACGACCGCCCCGACGCCGCAGGCCGTCGACGCGCAGCGCGCGATCGCGCTCGCCCGCGACGTTCTCGCCACCGAGGCGCGAGCGATCGACGCCGTGGCCGCGCGCCTCGGCGCATCGTTCGTGGAGGCGGTGCGACGCCTGCACCAATGCCGGGGACGCGTCGTCGTGTCCGGCCTCGGCAAGTCCGGCCACGTGGCGCGCAAGCTCGCCGCGACGCTCGCGTCCACCGGCACGCCCGCGTTCTTCGTGCACCCGACCGAGGCACACCACGGCGACCTCGGGATGATCGCGCCGGGCGACATCGTCGTGATGATCTCGAACTCCGGCGAAACCGACGAGCTCGTCGCGCTGGTGCCGCACCTCAAGCGCCAGGGCGCGGCGATCATCGCGATCACCGGCAACGAGACCTCGTCGCTCGCGCAGAGCGCCGACGTCCGCCTCGACGCAGCGGTGGCCGGCGAAGCCGGGCCGCTCGGGCTCGCGCCCACCGCCAGCACGACCGCCACGCTCGCGCTCGGCGACGCGCTGGCGCTCGCGGTCGTCGACGCACGGGGCTTCACCGCCGACGACTTCGCGCGATCGCATCCGGGCGGCGTGCTCGGCCGCGCGCTCCTCCGCGTGCGCGACGTGATGCGCACCGGCGCCGCGCTCCCGATCGTGCCGAGCGGCGCGGGACTGCGCGACGCGATGGCCGAGATGAGCGCGAAGGGGCTCGGCATGACCGCGGTCGTCGACGCGGCGTCGCGCGTGCTCGGCATCTTCACCGACGGCGACCTGCGCCGCGCGGTCGCGCGCCTCGGCGACCTCTCGGCGGCGCGCGTCGACGACGTGATGACGCGCACGCCCCGCACGATCGCCGACGAGCGGCTCGCGATCGACTGCGTCGAGCTGATGGAGACGCCGCCGAAGGTGTCGCAGCTCCTCGTCGTCGACGCGACGGGCGCGCTCGTCGGCGCGCTGCACCTGCACGACCTGTTCCGCGCGCGGGTCGTGTGAGCGTGGACGAGGCGCTGGCCCGGCGCGCGAAGGCCGTGCGCCTTCTGACCTGCGACGTCGACGGCGTGCTGACCGACGGGCGCATCTACGTCGACGACGACGGGCGCGAGACCAAGGCGTTCCACGCGCTCGACGGCGTGGGCCTGCGGCGGCTCGCCGATGCGGGCATCGCGGTCGCGTGGATCACCGGCAGCCCCTCCGACGCGGTGCTGCACCGGGCGCGCCGCCTCGGCATCGAGCACGTGCTGCGCGGCACCGACGACAAGCTCCCCGGATGGGAGCGACTCCGCGCGACGCTCGGCGTGGACGCCGACGCCTGTGCGCACATCGGCGACGACCTGCCCGACGTCCCGTTGATGCGCAGGTGCGTGCTCGCCGCGACCGTTCCGCACGCGCCCGACGCGGTCAAGCGGCACGCGCACTATGTGACCGCCAGCGAAGGCGGCTTCGGCGCCGTGCGCGAGCTCGCCGAGCTGATCCTCGCCGCCCGCGGCGTGTCGGACGACGCCTGACCGGTTGCGGTCCGCCCGGGATTCGACCACGCTATCCCCTTGGACTCGCCCGACTCCTGACATGGACCGCACCCGCCACTTCCTCGACCGGTTGACCGCGTGGTCGCCGGTGCTGCTCCTGGGCGGGCTCGCCGCGCTGACCTACTGGCTCGACGCCCAGGTGCAGTCCCCGTCGAACGCGGGGGCGCGCGGGCCGCGGCACGAGCCGGACATGTACATCGAGAACTTCCGCGCGGTCGCGCTCGGCGCCGACGGCAAGGTGCGCCAGTCGATCTCGGCCGCGCGCGCCGAGCACTTCGCCGACGACCAGACGAGCGAGTTCGTCGACCCGCGGCTGCACCTCACCGAGCCCGGGCGACCGGCGCTCACGCTGACCGCGCAGCGCGGCAAGCTCTCGGCCGATCGCGAGAACGCCTGGTTCTCGGGCAACGTTCGCGCCGTTCGCGATGCGCCGGCGGGCGGCGCCGACGACGGCACGCCCGGCGGCACGATGACGCTGACGACGCGCTCGCTGCACGTCGACACGCGCCGCGAGCGCTTCGACACCGACGATCCGGTGACGATCGAGGAGCCGCGTGGCATCATCGGGGGCGTCGGTCTCGAGTTCGACAACATCGCGAAGACCGCGCGCCTCAAGAACCAGATCCACGGGACCATGCAACCGCGCGCGATGCCGGGCAAGACGCCGTGAACCCCTTCCTTCGACTGCTCGCGGCGTTCGCCGTCGCCGCCTTCGGCACCGTCGCGATCGCCGAGACCGGCGACCGCGAGAAGCCGATCAACTTCTCCGCGGCGCGCGGCGACGTCAACTACGAGTCCAAGCTCGGCAAGCTCGACGGCAACGTGGTGCTGACGCAGGGAACGATCACGGTGCGTGCGGAGCGCCTCACGTTCAAGCAGAACGTCGACAACTCGATCCAGGTGACGGCGTTCGGCAACCCGGTGTCGTTCCGCCAGAAGCGCGACGGCGTCGACGAGTACTACGAGGGCTTCGCGCAGCGCGTCGAGTACGACGGCGCGAAGGACCTGCTCGAGCTGTACGACCGCGCGCTGCTGAAGCGCGGCCCCGACGAGATCCGCAGCAACTACATCTCGTACAACGCGAAGACCGAGCTGTTCAAGGCCGAAGGCCGGCCCGACACGCCGGCCGCGACCGCCAACGACGATGGGCCCGGTGCGCGCGTGCGGGGCACGTTCCAGCCGCGCGAAGGCTCGGGCGTGCCGGGCAAGCCCGGCGACAAGGCGCCGCCCAAGGCACCGGCCGCGACGGCGCCCGCGCCGGCCCCGCTGCCGCTGCGTCCGGCGGGGGAGCCGGCGCGCAAGTGAGCCAGCTGTCGGCGGCGCACCTGCGCAAGCGTTACAAGTCGCGCACGGTCGTGCACGACGTCTCGCTCGACGTCGCGAGCGGCGAGGTCGTCGGGCTGCTCGGCCCGAACGGCGCGGGCAAGACGACGTGCTTCTACATGATCGTCGGGCTCGTGCCCGGCGACGGCGGAACGATCGGGCTCGACGGCGAAGACCTGTCGCGCCTCGCGATCCACCAGCGCGCGCGCCGCGGGCTCTCCTACCTGCCGCAGGAAGCCTCGATCTTCCGCAAGCTGACCGTGGCGGAGAACGTTCGCGCGATCCTCGAGCTGCAGGAGGAAGACCCGGACACGATCGCGAACCGCCTCGACGCGCTGCTCGAGGACCTGTCGATCTCGCACCTGTCCGACGCGCCGGCGGTGTCGCTGTCCGGCGGCGAGCGGCGCCGCTGCGAGATCGCGCGCGCGCTGGCGACGCGCCCGCGCTTCATCCTGCTCGACGAGCCCTTCGCCGGCGTCGACCCGATCGCGGTGCTCGACATCCAGCGCATCATCGGCTTCCTCAAGGAGCGCGAGATCGGGATCCTGATCACCGACCACAACGTGCGCGAGACGCTCGGCATCTGCGACCGCGCCTACATCATCAACGAGGGCCGGGTGCTGGCCTCGGGCGCTCCGGACGAGATCGTCTACAATGAGGCCGTCCGCAAGGTCTACCTCGGCGAGCATTTCCGGCTGTAGATGACACCCCCCCGAAGCGACCTCCGGTCGCCTCCCCCCGAGGGGGCCGCGCGCCCTTGGGGCGGCCCTGCGGGCGCGCGCACTTATGCGCTCCGCACGTAGCGCGATGAAGCCAACGCTCCAGCTCAAGCTCTCGCAGCACCTCACGCTGACGCCACAGCTGCAGCAGTCGATCCGGCTGCTCCAGCTGTCGACGCTCGAGCTCAACGCCGAGGTCGAGCGGATGCTGCAGGAGAACCCGCTCCTCGAGAAGGACGGCGAGGACGAGGAAGGCGGCGGCGCGCCCGAGCCGCAGGCGGTCGGGACCGCGGCGACCGCACCGTCCGAAGTCGTCGAGACGACGCGCGTGTCGGACGGCGACGACGACCGCGCCGAGGAGCCGTACGACACGGCCGAGGCCGCCGAGCGCGGCGTTCCCGCCGCCGAGGTCGACTTCGCCGACGAAGGCGGCGGCGGCGGCGACGGCGACTGGGGCTCGGCCCCCGCATCCGACGACGACGAGTTCTATCCGCAGCAGGTCGCGACCTCGACGTTGCGCGACCATCTCGTCGCGCAGCTCGGCATGCTGTCGCTGCCGCAGCGCGACCGCCAGCTCATCAGCGCGCTGATCGACGCGCTCGACGAGGACGGCTTCCTCACGAGCTCGCTCGAGGAGATCGTGGAGCTCCTTCCCGAGGAGCTCGAGATCGCCCTCGAGGACCTCGCGATCGCGCTCAAGTACCTGCAGAGCTTCGAGCCGGTCGGCGTCGGGGCGCGCAACATCGGCGAGTCGCTCGCGCTGCAGCTTCGCGCGCTGCCCGACAACACGCCGTGCCGCGCCGCGGCGGTCCGGGTCGTCGAAGGCCATCTCGACCTGCTCGCGAACCGCGACGTCACGCGGTTGCGCCGCCTGCTGCAGTGCGACGACGCGATGGTCCGGTCGATCCGCGAGCTCATCCGCACGCTCAACCCGCGCCCTGGCTCGGCCTTTGCAAAGACCGAGGCGAACTACGTCGTGCCCGACGTGGTCGTAAGGAAGATAAGGGGGCAGTGGTCCGCGTCGCTCAACGAGGCGGCCATGCCGAAGCTGCGCGTCAACCGGATCTACGCCGACATCCTGGCGCGGAGCCGAGACGCGTCGAACCAGCAACTCGCCGCGCAACTGCAGGAAGCCAAGTGGCTGATCCGCAACGTGCAGCAGCGGTTCGAGACGATCCTCCGGGTCGCGCAGGCGATCGTCGACCGCCAGCGGCGCTTCTTCGAGCACGGCGACGTCGCGATGCGGCCGATGGTGCTGCGCGAGATCGCCGACATGCTCGGGCTGCACGAGTCGACCATCTCGCGGGTGACGACGCAGAAGTACATGCTGACGGCGCGCGGCACCTACGAGCTCAAGTATTTCTTCGGGAGCCATGTGGCGACCGACACCGGCGGCGCCGCCTCGGCGACCGCCATCCGCGCGCTGATCCGGCAGCTCATCGGGGCCGAGGACCCCCGCACGCCGTTGACCGACAGCAAGATCGCGGAAGTGCTGGGCGAGCAGGGCATCCTGGTCGCGCGGCGCACCGTGGCGAAATACCGGGAGGCGCTCGCGATCCCTCCCGTCAACCTGCGCAAGTCGCTCTGACCGTGGCAACGGGCCGGGCGCACGAGCGCGTCGAAGGACGTCCGGAAGGAGTGCGCATGAACCTGAACCTCACCGGCAATCACCTCGAGATCACGCCTGCGATCCGCGACTATGTCGTCGCGAAGCTCGACCGCCTCACGCGTCATTTCGATCACGTGATCGACGTCAGTGTCGTTCTGTCGGTGAACAAGCTTCAACAGAAGATCGAAGCCAACCTGCATATCCGCGGCAAGGACCTTCACGCCGAGAGCATCGAGCCCGACATGTACGCGGCGATCGACACGCTGGTCGACAAGCTCGACCGCATGGTGCTGAAGGCGAAGGAGAAGCGCGTGGCCGACCGGCACGATCGTGCCGACCTCAAGCGCGACCCGGCCGTGTGGTCGCCCGAAACGGAGGCACCGGCCGCGTCGGCCGGCACGCCCCGCGTGTAGAATCTCCCGTCCGTCCCAGCGCCACCGGCGGACCGCCGTCTCACGGGGTCCGCCGGTCGCATTTGGGCGACGCTCCACCCATGAACCGCATCGCCGATCTATTGCCCCAGCGCAACGTCGCCGTCGGCGTCGACGCCGCGAGCAAGCGCGACCTCTTCGGCGCAGTCGCCGACCTGTTCGCGGCGACCGGCGAGATCGCGCGGAGCGCCGTCGTCGACGCCCTCTCCGCGCGCGAGAAGCTCGGCTCGACCGGCCTCGGCCAGGGCATCGCGATTCCGCACGGCCGCATCAAGGGCCTGAAGGATGCGCGCGGCGCGTTCGTGCGACTTGCGCAGCCGATCCCGTTCGACGCTCCCGACGGCCGCCCGGTCAACCAGGTGTTCGTGCTGCTCGTGCCCGAGCACGCGACCGAGCAGCACCTCGAGCTCCTCTCCGAGCTCGCGCAGATGTTCAGCGAGCGCGCGTTCCGCGAGCGTCTCGGCGCCGCGCCCGACGCGGCGTCGGCGTGGGACACGATACGCGGCTGGGTCCCCGTGGCCTGACGTGTCCGCCGACACGCACCTGCGGCAAGTCAGCGTCGAGCGGCTGGTCGCCGACAACCAGGACCGGCTGCAGCTCCGCTGGATCGCCGGACGCGACGGCGGCAATCGCGTGCTGACCGGCGAGGCCGCGCTCAAGCCGACGATCGGCCAGGTCGGCCACATGAACTTCATCCACCCGTTCCGCGTGCAGCTCCTCGGCGCGGCGGAGATCGCCCATCTGAAGCAGCTGCCGCCGGCCGAGCTCGCGTCGTCGATCAGCCGGCTGTTCGAGAGCGGCGACCTCGTCGCCGTCGTCGTCGCCAACGGCGAGGCCGTGCCGGACATCCTCGAGAAGAGCTGCGTCGAGCACCACATCCCGCTGCTCGCGTCGCCGCAGCCTTCGCCGCACGTCGTCGACGTGTTCCGGCTCTACCTGTCGCGCGTGCTCGCCGAGTCGACGACGCTGCACGGCGTGTTCCTCGACGTGCTCGAGATGGGCGTGCTGATCACCGGGGCCTCGGCGATCGGCAAGAGCGAGCTGGCGCTCGAGCTGATTTCGCGCGGCAACGGGCTCGTCGCCGACGACATCGTCGAGCTGTACCGGATCTCGCCCGATACGATCGAGGGCCGCTGCCCCGCCGTACTGCGCGACTTCCTCGAGGTGCGCGGCATCGGCGTGCTGAACATCCGCACGATCTTCGGCGAGACCGCGGTGCGCCCGCGCAAGCTCCTGAAGCTGATCGTTCACCTCGAGGACCATAGCAACGAAACCTTCTCCGAGCTCGACCGGCTCAAGGTCGACGCGAACTTCCAGGAGGTGCTGGGCGTGCCGATCCGCCGCGTGACCATCCCGGTCGCGGCGGGACGCAACCTCGCGGTGCTGGTCGAGGCCGCGGTGCGCAACTTCGTGCTGAACCAGCGCGGGATCGACAGCACGCTCGAGTTCATCGAGCGCCAGCAGAAGCTCATGGAAGAAGACAGCTCCGGGACGTAGATGACGTCCCCCCGAAGCGCGCGATGCGCGCCTCCCCCCGAAGGGGCGCGCCCTTGGGACGGCCCGGCGGGCGCAAGACCATGGACCTAGTGCTGATCGGCGGCGTGTCGGGATCGGGCAAGAGCGTGGCGCTCGGCGCGCTCGAGGACTCGGGCTACGACACGATCGGCAACCTGCCGGTCGCGCTGGTGGTGCCGACCGTCGACCACCTCGCGACGCCGGGCTCACGCATCGCGATCGCGCTCGACGCGAAGAGCGGCCCCGGCCTCCCCGGCCTCGGCGCCGCGATCGACGCGCTCAAGCACCGCGGCTTCACCGTGCGCTTCGTGTTCCTCGACGCGAAGGTCGAGACGCTGGTCAAGCGCTTCTCGGAGACGCGCCGGCGACACCCGTTCTCGAGCGACGATCGCACGCTGGTCGAGGCGATCGAGCACGAGCGCGGCCAACTGGCCGAGGCGCGGCTGCTCGGCACGGTGTTCGACACGAGCGAGCTCTCGGCGGCATCGCTGCGCAACTGGGTGCGCGAGTTCGTCAGCGTCGATTCGTCGAAGATGACGCTCCTGTTCGAGTCGTTCGGCTACAAGCACGGCGTTCCGCTCGACGCCGACCTCGTATTCGATGTGCGCTGCCTGCCGAATCCGCACTACGAGCCGCAACTGGCGCCGCAAACCGGCAAGGATGCGGAGGTCGTCGCCTTCCTCGAATCCGCGCCCGAGGTCGAGCGCATGTACGGCGACATCTATCACTTCGTCGCGAGCTGGCTGCCCGACTACGCGCGCGACAACCGCAACTACCTTACCGTCGCGATCGGCTGCACCGGCGGTCGCCACCGCTCGGTCTACCTGGTCGAACGCCTTGCGCGCGCGTTCGCGCCGCGCTATCAGGTGCAGCGCCGACACCGCGAGCTGACTGTCGTCTGACAGCGCGCCGCCGGCCGCCGCCGCCTATCGGGGCGGACGGCGGGACCCGCATCCGGGGCATACCATCGTCCGCATGGCCGCGCGCTCCGTCACGCTCGCCTTCACCGGCGCCTCCGGGATGCCGTACGGGCTGCGCACGCTCGAATGCCTGATCCGATCGGGCGCGAGCGTGGGCCTCGTCTACTCGCCCGCGGCGCAGATCGTCGCGAAGCAGGAATGCGACCTCGTCTTTCCCGCGCAGCCGCGCGAGGCGTCGCGCTTCTTCACCGAGCGCTACGGCGCGAAGCGTGGACAACTTGTCGTGTACGGGCGCGACGACTGGATGGCGCCGATCGCGTCGGGCTCCGCCCCCGCCGACGCGATGGCCGTGTGCCCGTGCACGATGGGCACGCTCGGCGCGATCGCGTGCGGTCTCGCGGACAACCTGATCGAGCGCGCGGCCGACGTGATGCTCAAGGAGCGGCGCCCGCTCGTGCTCGTGCCGCGCGAGACGCCGCTCTCGGCGATCCACCTCGACAACATGGCGCGGCTCGCGCGCGCCGGCGCCACGATCCTGCCTCCCGCGCCCGGCTTCTACGGCAAGCCGACGACGGTGGACGAGCTGGTCGACTTCGTCGTCGCGCGCGTGCTCGACCACCTCGGCGTCGTGCACGACCTCGGGCCGCGCTGGGGGGAGCGGCGCGCGCCGCCGGCCGGCGAGGATGCGTGATGCTTTCCGGGCTTTTCACGGGCGGGCGCGCGCCGTCGACGACGGCGATACCGCTCTTCCCGCTGCGCACGGTGCTGTTCCCCGGCGGCCTGTTGCCTCTCAAGGTATTCGAGCAGCGCTACATCGCCATGACCAAGGCATGCCTCAAGGACGGGCAGCCGTTCGGTGTCGTGATGATCACCGCGGGCGACGAGGTCGCGACGCGCAGCGGCAGGCCCAGCTTCGCGAACTTCGGGACGCTCGCGACGATCACCGGCTGGGACATGCCGGAGCTCGGCATCCTTCACGTCGCCACCGAGGGCCTGACGCGCTTCCAGGTGCGCGAGCACCGCGTGCAGCCCGACAAGCTCGTCGTCGCCGACGTCATCGACATCCCGAAGGAGCCGAGCGTGCCGCTGCCCGCCGACGCGCAGCCGCTCGCGCGGTTGCTCGAGCTCATCGTGACGCGCGTCGGACCGCAGAACTTCCCCGCCGACCACGACTACGGCGACTCGTCGTGGGTCGGCTATCGCCTCGCCGAGCTCCTGCCGCTGCCGCTGCCGATCAAGCAGAGCATGCTCGAGATCAACGACGCGCAGGTGCGTCTCCAGGCGCTCGGGACCTTCCTCAAGCAGCAGGGGCTGATCTAGGCCGGCGCTATAATTGCGCTTCCAGCATAGCGCTCGAAGCGATGCACCATGGCCGGCCACAGCAAGTGGGCGAACATCAAGCACAAGAAGGCGCACGCCGACGCGAAGCGCGGCAAGATCTTCACGCGCCTGATCAAGGAAATCACCGTCGCGTCGCGCCTCGGCGGGCCCGACGCGTCGTCGAACCCGCGCCTGCGGCTCGCGATCGACAAGGCGCGCGACCAGAACATGCCGAAGGACACGATCGACAACGCGATCAAGCGCGGCGCGGGACAGCTCGACGGCGTCGCCTACGAGGAGATCCGCTACGAGGGCTACGGCATCAACGGCGCCGCGGTCATCGTGGACTGCATGACCGACAACCGCACGCGAACGGCCGGCGACGTCCGCCACGCGTTCTCGAAGTTCGGCGGCAACCTCGGCACCGACGGCTCGGTCGCGTTCCTGTTCAAGCACTGCGGCCAGATCCTGTTCGCGCCCGGCACGAGCGAGGACAAGGTGATGGAAGCGGCGATCGACGCGGGCGCCGACGACGTCGTAACGCATGATGACGGGAGCCTCGAGGTCACCACCGGACCCTACGAGCTGACCGCGGTCAAGGAGGCGCTCCAGCAGAAGGGGCTCAAGCCCGAGGTCGCGGAGGTCGTGATGAAGCCGCTCAACGAGGTCGAGATGCTCGGCGACGACGCGCAGCGCATGCAGAAGCTGATCGACGCGCTGGAGTCGCTCGACGACGTGCAGGAGGTCTACACGTCGGCCGTCCTGATGGAGACCGCATGACGCGTGGATTGGAACTGACGACGACGCCGACGTTCGAGGGCCGGCGCATCGCGCGCTACCTCGGCGTCGTGCACGGCGAGGCGATCGTCGGCGCCAACATCTTCCGCGACATGTTCGCCGCCGTGCGCGATATCGTCGGCGGGCGCGCCGGCGCGTACGAGAACGTGCTCGGCGACGCGCGCCGCACCGCGCTCGACGAGATGGCCGCCGCGGCGCAGAAGCTCGGCGCCAACGCGGTCGTCGGCATCGACCTCGACTACGAGACGCTCGGCTCCGGCGGCTCGATGCTGATGGTCACCGCCAGCGGCACCGCGGTCATCGTCGAGTAGCGCGATGCCCGCGTCGCGCAGGATCCTCGGCATCGACCCGGGGTTGCGCGTCACGGGCTTCGGCATCGTCGACCTCGCGCCGGGCGGCCTCGTCTACATCGCGAGCGGCGTCGTCCGTACCGGCACCGGTGGCATGCCGCTGCGCCTGGGCGTGATCGTCCGCGACCTCGCGCACGTCATCGACGAATACTCGCCGGCCGAAGTCGTCGTCGAGAACGTGTTCGTCAATGTCAATCCGATGTCGACCCTCGCGCTCGGCCAGGCGCGCGGCGCGGCGATCGCCGCCGCGGTGCTCGCCGGCCTCCCGGTGCACGAATACACGGCAGGCCAGATCAAGCAGGCCGTGGTCGGCGGCGGCCGCGCCGCGAAGGCCCAGGTGCAGATGATGGTGAGCCGGCTGTTGTCGTTGCCCGGGCTTCCGAGTCCGGACGCGGCCGACGCCCTGGCCGCGGCCGTCTGCCACGCGCACGCGAGCACCGGCCTCGGCGCGCTCGATCGAGGCGCCCTGCGAGTGCGCCGCGGCCGGATGATGCGCCTGCCTGTGCGATGAGCGCTCGGCGGATCAAGCGCCCGGTCGCGGTCATCCTCGACATGGACGGCACGCTGCTCGACACCGAGCCGCTCGCCGCGCGCGCGTGGAGCGATGCCGCGGCCGCGATCGGCGTCGCGTTCGACCCGTCGCTCGCGCATCGCATGATCGGCCGCACGTTCGCCGACTGCCGCGCGCTCGTCGTCGAGCACCACGGCCACGACTACCCGACCGACCGCCTGATGTCGGGCTGGCACGCCGCGTACGACGCGATCGTCGAGCGCGACGGCGTCATGCTCAAGCCCGGCGTGGCGGCATTGTTCGACTGGCTCGATGCGCAGGGCATCGCGCGCGCGGTCGCGACGTCGACGCGACGCGAGCGAGCGCGCACGAAGCTCGAGCACGTGCACCTGTGGACGCGCATCGACGCGCTGGTCGGCGGCGACGAGGTCGCGCGCGGCAAGCCCGCCCCCGACATCTTTCTCGCGGCCGCGAGCCGGCTGGGTGTGCCCGCCGCAGCGTGCGTCGTCCTCGAGGACTCGGACGCCGGCGTGCTCGGCGCGATCGCCGCCGGCATGTCGCCGATCATGATTCCCGACCTCCTGCCGCCCTCGCCTGCCGTCCGCGACGCCGGTCCGCTCGTGCTCGCGACGCTGCAGGACGCCGTCGCGCACCTCGCAGCGCTCCCTGCATAGCCGTCGAACGATCGTGCGATACTCGGGCCTCAAGCCCGACGAATGCCGCCCCGATGATCGGCCGACTCTCCGGCATCCTCCTCGAGAAGAACCCGCCTCAGATCCTGCTCGACATCGCCGGCGTCGGCTACGAGGTCAACGTGCCGATGAGCACGTTCTACAACCTGCCCGACACGGGCGGGAAGGTGACGCTATTCACTCACCTCGTCGTGCGCGAGGACGCGCACCTGCTCTACGGGTTCGGCACCGAGCACGAGCGCCGCGCGTTCCGCCAGCTCACCCGGATCAGCGGCATCGGCGCGAAGATCGCGCTCGCCGTGCTGTCGGGACTTTCGGTCGCCGAGCTCGCGCAGGCGATCACGCTGCAGGAATCCGGCCGGCTCACCAAGATCCCGGGCATCGGCAAGAAGACCGCCGAGCGCATCCTGCTCGAGCTCAAGGACAAGCTCGGCGCCGACCTCACGAGCGCGGTAGGCGTGCACCGCGCGGCGCCTGCGTCGTCCGACATCCTGAACGCGCTGGTCGCGCTCGGCTACAGCGACAAGGAAGCGGTCGCCGCGGTCAAGGACCTGCCCGAGGGCGTCGCAGTGGGCGACGGCATCCGGGCGGCGCTCAAGAGGCTCGCGAAGGCGTGATCGACGACGACGACGATCGCAACCTCGATCGCGTCCTCGCGCTCGCCGTGTGGACGGTCGCCGCGCTGTGCGTCGCGGGCGCCTGGCTGACGTTCACGTTCCTCGGGTGGTCGGGACTCTGGCTGCTGCTGGCGTTCGTCGCGCTGTACCTGATCGTGTTCGGGTGGAACCTGTGGTACGACCGCTACTCGCGCGAAGGCGACAGCTGGATCGAGATCCTGGGTCACAACCTGCCGTGGCTCGGGTGGGTCTGGCGGTGAGCTCCAGCAAGCAGGGCTTCCTGCGCAACTTCCGAGTCACGCCGAAGATGTTCCGGCTGGGCCTCAACCTGTGGCCGCCGTTTCGCGGCGCGGGCATCCGTGTGACGCGCGTCTCGGACGATTACCGGGAAATCGAGGTCGAGCTCCGCCTGAAGCTCCTCAACCGCAACTACTTCGGCACGCAGTTCGGCGGCTCGATGTACGCGATGACCGACCCGTTCCACGCATTGATGATGTTCCACAACCTCGGGCGCGACTACATCGTCTGGGACAAGGCCGGCGCGATCCGCTACGTGAAGCCCGGGCGCGGGCCGGTGTACGCGCGCTTCCGGCTCGACGCCGACGCGATCGAGCGCGCGCGCGCCGCGACCGCGGGCGGCGACAAGCACGAGCCGACGTTCCGCGTCGACGTGGTGGACGCGACCGGCGACGTCGTGGCGGTCGTCGACAAGACCCTGCACATCCGCCGCCAGGGGCCGCCGCCGGCCACGGCATAATCGCGCGATGGCCATCGAGAGCGACGCCTTCCACCGCGTGGTCGCGGCCAAGCCCGCCGACGCGCGCGAGGAAGCCCTCGAGCGCGCGCTGCGCCCGCGCCTGCTCGACGAGTACGTCGGCCAGGAGAAGATCCGCGGGCAGCTCTCGATCTTCATCGAGGCGACGCGCAAGCGCAACGAGGCGCTCGATCACGTGCTGCTGTTCGGCCCCCCGGGCCTCGGCAAGACGACGCTGTCGCACATCATCGCGCACGAGCTCGGCGTCAACCTGCGCCAGACGTCGGGCCCCGTGCTCGAGCGCCCGGGCGATCTCGCGGCCATGCTCACCAACCTCGAGCCGCGCGACGTGCTGTTCATCGACGAGATCCACCGCCTCTCGCCGATCGTCGAGGAGATCCTGTATCCCGCGCTCGAGGACTTCCAGATCGACATCATGATCGGCGAGGGACCGGCGGCGCGCAGCGTCAAGCTCGACCTCCCGCCGTTCACGCTCATCGGCGCGACGACGCGCGCGGGCATGCTGACCAACCCGCTGCGCGACCGCTTCGGCATCGTCGCCCGACTCGAGTTCTACACGCCCGAGGAGCTGACGCGCATCGTCACGCGCTCCGCGAAGCTCATGACGATCGCGATCGACGCCGACGGTGCACTCGAGATCGCGCGCCGCTCGCGCGGCACGCCGCGCATCGCGAACCGGCTCCTGCGCCGCGTGCGCGACTACGCGGAAGTGCGCGCGGCGGGTCACATCGACCGCCCGGTCGCGGACGCGGCGCTGTCGATGCTCGACATCGACGCGTCCGGGCTCGACACGATGGACCGCCGCCTGCTCGCCACCGTCGTGCAGAAGTTCGACGGCGGCCCGGTCGGCGTCGACAGCCTCGCCGCGTCGATCGGCGAGGAGCGCGACACGATCGAGGACGTGATCGAGCCGTTCCTGATCCAGCAGGGCTACCTGCAGCGCACCTCGCGCGGCCGCATGGCGACCGCGCAGGCCTGGCGCCTGCTCGGGCTCGCGCCTCCCGGCCCCGGCGGCCCCGACCTGTTCCCGGCCGCATGACTCAACCCTTCTCGTTCCCGGTGCGCGTTTACTACGAGGACACGGACGCCGCGGGCATCGTCTATTACGCGAACTACCTCAAGTTCATGGAGCGCGCGCGCACCGAGTGGCTCGACCGCCATGCGCTGCCGCTGCCGGAACTCGAGCGCGCGCACGGCGTCGTATTCGTCGTGACGCGGGCCGAGATCGACTTCAAGGGGGCGGCGCGCCTGGGGGACCGCCTCGAGGCGACGGTCGACTTCGCGCCGGCCGGCCGGGCCCGGATGACCGCGCACCAGACGGTCCGCCGGGACGGCGAGGTGCTGGTCGACGCCACGATCAAGCTCGCCTGCCTCGCGCGCGACGGCTTCAGGCCCGCGCGCCTTCCCGACGACCTCGCCCGCCTGCTGGAGCCCCGTTGAACGTCCACGCCGACCTGTCGTTCGTGTCGATGGTCATGAACGCGTCGATCGCCGTGCAGGCGGTCATGGCGCTGCTCGCGCTGCTCTCGCTGTGGAGCTGGTGGACGATCTTCCAGAAGCTCTTCCAGCTTTCGAGCGCCAAGCGCGACGCCGACCGCTTCGAGGACGAGTTCTGGAAGGGCGGCGATCTCGCCGAGCTGTTCCAGAAGAGCTCGCAGTCGCGCAACGGCGGCGGCCTCGAGCACATCTTCACCGCGGGATTCCGCGAGTACGCGAAGCACCGGCGCCAGGGCTCGAGCCCGACGCTCACGCTCGACGCGGCACGCCGCGCGATGCGCGCCGCGTACCAGCGCGAGGTCGACGCGCTCGAGGCGCACCTGTCGGGTCTCGCGAGCGTCGGGTCGGTATCGCCCTACATCGGCCTGTTCGGCACCGTGTGGGGGATCATGAATGCGTTCCGCGGCCTCGCGAACGTCGCGCAGGCGACGCTCGCGCAGGTGGCGCCGGGCATCGCCGAGGCGCTCGTCGCCACGGCGATGGGCCTGTTCGCCGCGATCCCGGCGGTCGTCGCGTACAACCGCTTCACGCACGACGTCGACCGGCTCGCCGTGCGCTTCGAGACCTTCATCGAGGAATTCAGCAACATCCTCCAGCGGCAGGGTTAGGAGGCCCTAGATGCGGCGCGCGCGCAAGTCGATGAGCCAGATCAACGTCGTGCCGTACATCGACGTGATGCTGGTGCTGCTCGTCATCTTCATGGTGACCGCGCCGCTCATCACGCCCGGCGAGATCGCGCTGCCGTCGGTCGGCAGCCGGCTGACCGTGCCGGTCGCTCCGCTCGAGGTGACGCTGCGCAACGACCAGTCGCTGTGGCTGCGCGACCAGGCGAACGCCGGCACGTCCGCGGTCAAGGTCTCGCGCGACGAGCTCGTCGCGCGCATCGTCGCGAAGCAGCAGCGCTCGCCCGACCAGGGCGTGGTGATCGCCGCCGACAAGAACGCGCGCTACGAGGACGTGCTCGGCGTCCTCGACGTGCTCCAGCGCAACGGCGTCCGCAAGGTGGGCCTGCTCGCTCGCCCGCCGCAGACCTAGCCCATGAAGGGCGAACGCCGCGCGGGAGGCGGCTACGCGGGGCGCACGCCCGGCGGCAAGCTCGCGCTGCTCCTCGCGATCGCGGTGCACGCGGCGTTCATCGCGTTGCTGATCTGGTCGATCCGCTGGCAATCGCGCCCGCCCGAGGTCATCACCGCCGAGCTGTACGCGCCGCCCGTGCGCCTGCCGCGCCAGGATCCGTTGCCCACGATCGAGCCGCCGAAACCGCCGCCGCGCTTCGAGCCCAAGGCCGAGCCGCTGCCGCTGCCCGAGCGGCGCGACGCCGAGATCGCGCTCAAGGCGAAGCAGGACGAGGAGAAGCGGCAACGCGAGCGCGTCGAGAACGAGAAGCGCGAGCGCGAGAAGAAGGCCGCCGACGAAAAGCGCGTCGCCGAGGAAAGGAAGAAGGCCGACGAAAAGAAGGCGGCCGAGGCGAAGGAGCGGCAGGACCGCCAGATGGACGAGATGCGCGCGCAGGCCGATCGCGAGGCGCGCGAGGCCGCGGCGCGCGCGAAGGCCAGGGCCGAAACCGACGCGAAGAGCGCCGCGCAGGCCGACTGGATCCGCCGCATCCAGGCCAAGATCCGCGGCAACGTGATCCTGCCGCCCGAGCTGCCCGGCAATCCCGAGGCGATCTTCGAGGTCGTGCAGCTGCCGACCGGCGAGATCATCGACGTACAGCTGCGCAAGCCCTCGGGCGTGCGCGCCTACGACGAAGCGGTGCAGCGCGCGATCCTGAAGTCGAGCCCGCTGCCCCGTCCCGACCGTCCCGAGCAGTTCCAGCGCGCGCTCACGCTGCGGTTCCGCCCGCTAGATTGACGCAACAGCGGACGCCAAGGCGCCACGACCTGCTCGTCGTCGGCGCGAGCTTCGCCGGCGTCGCGTGCGCGATCGCGGCCGCGCGCGCGGGCGCGTCGGTCGCGCTTTGCGAGCGCAAGCGCGATCCCGGCGAGCGGCTCCACACGACCGGCATCGTCGTCAAGGAAGCGGTCGCGGCGATCGAGGCGATCGCGCCGCTGCCGCGCGAAGTCGTGCGGCCGATCGGCGGCGTGCGCCTGCACGCGCCTGGCGGGCGCAGCGTCGCGCTCGATTCGCCCGGCTATTTCTTCCTCGCGACCGATACGCCCGCGCTGATGCGCTGGATGTGCGCGTGCGCCCGCGACGCGGGCGTCGACGTCGCGCTCGGCGAGCCGTGGGAGGGCGGACAACGCGTCGCGGGCGGCTGGCTCGCGGCATCGGGGCGCGAGGCGCGCTTCGTCGTCGGCGCCGACGGACCCGCGTCGCGCGTCGCGCGCGACTGCGCGCTCGGCCGCAACACGCGCTTCCTGTTCGGCGCGGAAGCCGAGATCCAGGGCGCGACGCTCGCCGAGCCCGATCGCCTGCACTGCTTTCTCGACGCGACCCGCGCGCACGGCTACCTCGCCTGGGCGTTTGCCGGCGTCGGCGTCGTCCAGGCCGGACTCGCATGCACGCGCGCGAGCGAGGCGCCGCTCCCGGACGTCGACGCGTTCGTCGACGCGGTCGCGCCGCGCATCGGGCTCTCGGGCGGCAGCGTCGTCGCGCGCCGCGCGGGCCTGATCCCGGTCGGCGGGCCGGTCGCGCCGCGCGCGGGCGATCGCGTGCTGCTCGTCGGCGACGCTGCGGGACTCGTGTCGCCGCTCACGGCGGGCGGAATCCATACCGCGCTCGCGTCGGGCATGCGCGCGGGCGCGGCGATCGCCGACGCACTCGCGAACGACGACGGAGGCACGCTGATCGTCGATCCGCCGGTGCCGCGCTTCGCCGTCAAGCGCGCGATGCGCGCGGCGTACGACCGCGTGCAGAGCAACGCCTTGTTCGATGTCGCGATCGGAAGCGCGGCGTTCGCGGCGCTGGCGCGCCGTGTGTTCTTTCACAAGCGGGGGAAGGCGTCCGGCTGAAGCCGGACCCACAACTCTACTCGCGAGCCTTCTTCTCGAGGATCTGGATCGCCGCCCAGCTCCACTCGGCGCGCTGCTCGACGAGGCTGCGGAACGCGACCGTGTAGACCGAGCGGCCGGTCGTCAGGATCACGCTTCGGCCATCCGAGTACTCGGACGTCGGCACGATCAGCGTCTTGACCGCCAGCGGCTTGTCGGGCCGCGACGGCGGCGGCAGGTAGAGCGCGTCGAAGCGCGACCCCATCGAGGCGACGTCGATGCCGTTGACGATGAAGCCCAGGTCGTCGCGCGGCTCGCGGCGCGTGAACAGCGTCACCGGCACGAAGCGCTCGGCGACGATCGACACGCCCGCCTCGACCTCCTCGTTGCTGACCTTGTTGAGGCGGCGCACGACGCCGAGCACCCAATCGGAGACGTCGCTCTGTCGCACGGCGACCAACCCGCCGAGCGCGAGGCTCTGGCCGATGCCGCCCGATGCCGCGATGCGCAGTCCCGCGACGCTCCGGTCCTTGACCTGCCACATCGGGTCCGAGAACGCCGACAGGCTCGCGACGAGCGAATCGTGCTCATCGGGCGTCGGCCGCTTCATGCGCGGCGCGTCCGCGACCGCGTAGACCTCGATCTGCTCGGCGGGACCGCCGTCGGGCACCGCGTCCGGGGAATCCTTCGCGTTGAACTCGCGGCAGATGCGCGTGAGGCCGATGCGCACGCGCGCCGACACCTTGCACGCGATGCGCGGGTCGCGCCGCAGGTCGGTCAGCACGTTCGGCGCAACCGACGGGCGCACCTTCTCGAGGATCGCGATGCGTTGCTGGTTGATCGGGCCGGCCGGACCCTGGTCGGTGTTCTCGGCCTGTCGCAGCGAGAGGATCGCGCGGTCGATCTGGTCGGAGAGCGTCGAGGTGTCGAGGTAGCGCAGCATCGAGCCCGAGTCGTTGCCGGTGCGGCGCTGCAGGCCGGTGCGGCCCGCGATGTCGACGAAGAAGCCTTCCGGCGAGCGCGGCACCGCGTCGAGCGCGAGGCGGCGGCTCCACGCGCGAAGCTGCGAGCACGCCCAGTCGATCTCGCCCGGCGTCATGTTGCCGGTGTTGAGCTGGTGC